>DATMXY010000258.1:0-13098 GCA_035561275.1 Anaerovoracaceae bacterium
GAATATTTTCATTGTTTGTACTTTACTGCCCTGATGTGCGGTTATGCTTATGCAGCAGTTTTACGACGGTGGATTGATCGATATGGAGAGCCTCCGCCACTTTATAGGTAGACCGGTATGTTTGATATGCCTTGTTTATGATCTGCTTCTCCAGCTCCCACTTTGCTTCCTTGAGAGGCCTGATGTTTACGTTCATTGTGCTGGGAGCGTTTGAAGCTTCGCTGTTTTCATCGAGGACGCTTTTCAGCTGCTCTTTTCTGATCACGTCTTCTTCCGACAGGATGAACAGCCGCTCGATGACATTTTCCATTTCCCGTACATTGCCGGGCCAGTTATAGCCGGTCAGGAGCTCAAGGGATCCGCTTTCCAGTTTTTTATGGCACCGGTACCTTGAATTGCCGCGGGATACGAAGTATTTGGAAAGCGCCTCGATATCGCGTGCGCGCTCCCGCAGCGGCGGGATGTTGATGGGTATGACGTTCAGCCGGTAATACAGGTCTTTGCGGAATCTGCCTTCTTCGCACATTTTCTTCAAATCGCGGTTTGTGGCCGCGACGACTCTCGCGTTTACCTTGAGCCTTTCCGTTCCTCCTACACGGGTAAAGGAACCGTCCTGTAAAAAGTCCAGCAGCTTGACCTGGAGGGGCAGCGGCAATTCGCCGATTTCATCCAGGAACAGGGTCCCCATATGGGCCATTTCAACCTTGCCTTTTTTCCCGGACTGGCTGGCGCCGGTGAACGCTCCCTTTTCATACCCGAAGAGTTCCGATTCGATAAGCTGCTCCGGTATGGTGCCGCAGTTGATTTTGATATACGGCTCGCCGCTCCTATTGCTGAATCTGTGGAGGGACCTGGCGACGACCTCTTTCCCGACTCCCGTTTCGCCCTGGATCAATACCGAGACCTCCAGGGGGGCGACGCGGACCAGGGTGCCCTTCAGTTCGCGCATGACCGGATCGCTGGAAATAAAGCCCTCCTCTTCAAACATCGACTCTCTCAGATTATTGATTTCCGCTTTGTTTTTCTCGATCTCGTCGGCCTGTTTTTCCACGGTATGTAACAGTTCGTTTACAGAGTCCACGTCTTTTGAGGTGCTGATGATCATCACGATCTCATCCTGCTCCTTGTCAAAGATCGGTACGCTGGTGGCCAGGACCGTCCTGCCGTCCTTCAGCTTCTGCAGCAGGTTGACGGTTTTTTTCTGACGGACGACCTCCATGGTGCTGCTGACGGAAAAATAGCCTTCATTTTGAAGATCGACGGCGCTGCGTCCGACGATCTGATCCACCGGCAGGCCGATCATCCTGACGGAAGCCGGGTTCACAAACAGGATTTTTCCCGTTCCGTCCGAAACAAAGATCTCTTCTCCCAGGTATTCGACCATCGCCTTATAAAACTCGCTGTCGTATCCTGCCGAAAAAATTTTTTTAAACTCCTTCCGCTCCAGCACATCCATTTTGCCGCCCCCTTTTCAGTGCGTTCCGATACTGACCTGAACAAGAAACGATATCAGATGAAAAACGATGAGGTATCACCTCAACCTCATCGTTTTCCTTTGGCTTAATATTATCATTGTTAATTTTCGTGTGCAATAAGTTTTTGAAACATTTTCTCTGTTGTTATATTCAGGTTATATTAGGCTTCCGAAACGGATCCTTTCAATTCCGGCGCTTCGTCAGTTTCGTTATCCGATTTGCCATACAGCCTTCCGCTGTTGTCGGTCGGATACGGAATGCCGTCCGGGAAGTCTTTTTTGATCTGTCTGAAGTAGCTGAAGATCAGCACGAGCATTGCAAAACAGAGGGGGAATCCGGTAATGATGGAAACCGTCTGCAGCGGAGCCAGCGCGTTCGGATTCAACAGATATAAACCCAGAGAAACGATGCCGGCGAGGATCAGCCAGAACGCAACGTTCCACTTCTGCGGATCCTGATCGACCGTTAGCCTCTTCTCGCAGCATGCCGCCAGGGAATAACCGACCGCGAAGTGACCGGTGATATAGTGCAGCAGAACGAAGGCTGAGAATATTACCGGAAGCCATAAACCGCCGGGGGCGTTTTTGAACATGTCGATGATGACTCCGCCGCGGCCCTTTTCCGCAAGCGAGGCGAACAGATCAACCGTTCCGTCAAGCTGCAGCTTCATGCCAAAGCTCGGAAGCACCATGTAGAAGATCATACAGCCGAGGGAGCCTGCGCCGAGGCCTCCAAGCACCGTCTGCCGGATCGTACGGCCTTTGCTGATCTTGGCGATGAACAGTCCGAACGGTAACGCATAAACAATCCACCAGGACATATAGAAGATCGTCCACGCCTGCGGGAAGCCTCCCTGGCCGACGGCGTCCGTGAACAGGCTCATATTGAAGAAATTGGTTAACATGATGCCGAGGCCGTCTGAAGAGTTATTGAAGATAAACCATGTCGGGCCAAAAACCAGAATGACGCCGATCAGTACGGCTGAGGCCCATATATTGAATCTGCTGATAACAGAGAAGCCCTTTTGCAGACCGAACAGAAATACGAACAACGGGATGAATGTCCACAGCGCGATCACGAGGGTATCGATAAAGATATTGCTCGATTCCAGTCCGAAAGCGTGTACAAAGCCGCTTGCGATCGCCGGGGTGCCGAGGGCAAGGGACGTCAGAACGCCGCCCAGCAGGCCGAATATGTAAAGGAAGTTCAGCGTATGGCCCGCGATGCCGTCGGAATAATTTCCAAGCAGCGGACGCGCATAGTCGCTCATCTTCATATTCTTCTTTCTTTTTACAAAGAAGAAGTAGCCGATCGGTATCGATACCGCCATATAAAGCGCCCATGCAGACGGGCCCCAGTGGAACATGCCATAGGCCATAGCCCAGTCATAGGCTGCCTGGCTGCGCGGCTCCAATCCAAACGGCGGCGCATCCACAATCCAGATCCATTCGATGGAGGAGAGATACAGGAGACTCCCGCCCGTACCCGATGAGAAAATCATGCCGAGCCAGGTCCATGTCTTGTATTGCGGCTTTTCACCTTCTTCTCCGAGCACGATATTGCCCATGCGTGAAAAAGCGTAGTACATGCAGAGGAACAGCATAGCAACCGTGAATATCAGGAAGAACCAGCCAAGTTCATTGGTTGTGAACGCATGAATGTTATTCAGAGTCGTATTGCTCTGCTCAGGGTAAACGAAGAAAAAAACGCCGAATATAAGTGTCACTGCGGTAGCCGGAATGAAGACGGCCTTATAAATGCCTTTACCAAAGGAACTTTCATTAGTTTTCAATTAGTGTTACCTCCTTCTCATTTTTATTCGTATTCCGTGTGATTGAAACTGTCTGCAAACCCTGTTGATCACCTCCGCCTTGTTTGAAAAACAGTCTAATAAACTTTAATAATTGAAATTGACTTTCAATAATTGTTAATATCATGTTAATTATACATTTTAAATTTGCTATGTCAATACTTGGTCTGTCAATAATCAAAATTTATTTTCAAATATTGCCATTCACAGCAGGACTATTACGCCGTATCAGCACAACGGAAATATCGTTCACATTGGTTCCCGTGGGGCCCGTCTTTATCAGTCCGCCGCATTTTTCCAGCGCGTCATAGGAAGCGTTGTCCTGCAGTACCGTTTCGATATCAACACCTTGTTCAAGCAGCCCGCCGCGCGTTTTGCCGTCACAGTATCCGCCTGCCGCATCGGTGGGCCCGTCGGTCCCGTCGGACCCGACGGAGAACACCGCCGTATCGGATAGCCCGTCGATTCCCAACGCCGCGGAGAGCGCAATTTCCTGATTGCGTCCGCCCCGGCCGCTGCCGGTCAGCTTTACCACGGTTTCACCCGCCGCGATAAAAGCCAGCGAACGCTCGCTTTGGCTGTGGTATCTTGCAATGGAGGCCAAAAAGCTGCCCGCGTCCCGCGCGGTGCAGCAAAGGCTGTCCGTCAGGACTGTCGTCTCATATCCAAGCCTCCGGCACGCTTTCGCCGCGGAAGCGGCAAACTCGCCGACGCTGCCTGTCACATAAGCCTCGGCGTTATCCAGGGTTTTGGGCGTTTCCCGGGCCAGCAGTTCCCTTGCCGCGTCCGAAAGCGACAGCTTATATTTCTCCGTAATCGCCAGCGCCTGCTCACAGGTTGAACTGTCCGGACTGGTCGGCCCCGATGCGATCATGTCGAGCGGATTGCCGATAATATCGGACAGGATGACGGAAAACACCCGCGCGGGAGCGCACAGTTCCGCAAACCGCCCTCCCTTGACGGCGGAAAGCCGTTTTCGGACGGTATTGATTTCTACGATGCCGGCGCCGCATGCAAGCAGCTGGTTCGTAAGACTTTCCAGCTCCGCGGCAGGGATCAGCGGCTTTTCAAACAGCGCCGAACCGCCGCCGGACAATAAAAACAATACCGTATCGGAGGCGCCAAGACCGGAGACAAGTCGGATCGCTTCCTCCGCGGCTGAAAAAGAGTTCCGGTCGGAAATCGGATGTCCCGCTTCAAAGATACGCAGCCCTTTCAGCGGGCCCTTTGCGTGTCCGTATTTTGTGATTACCGCGCCGTCGTCGATGCGGCCGCCCAGCAGTTCGTTTGCCGTATACGCCATCTGCCAGGCCGCTTTTCCCACCGCGATCAGCACAAGCCGGCCCTCGCCGAACTCCCGGCCCTGGATTGCCTTTTTTACCGCCGCGTCGGGCAGTACCGCCGCAATGGCCGTATCAATGATCTGTTTTGCGTCGTCGTAAATGCCCATGATTTTTACCCCTCTCTAAATAGATGAAAGGATGATGGATTTTGTGATCTGACCGATCAGCCTTCCATCCCCGTCCACAACGGCAACGGGGAACCTTGATTCCGCCGTCCTGTCGAGCAGATCGCGCAGATGGTCGTTCTCCGCTGCGATTGCCGCGGCTGCCGCCTTTTCCGCTTTGATCAGACTGCCCGTTCCGGTCACGGCTTCTATCCCGATCACACCGACAGGCCTTCCGTCCGCATCCGTAATAAATGTAAAATCCGCCCCGCGTTCCCTTGCGAAACGCAATACGTCCGCCGGTTTATCGCTGTCCGTCACCACACAGCCAGGGGGCTCCATTACCTGCTTTGCCGTAAATACCTTCGCCTTGTCCGCGCTGTTGATAAAATCGCGCACATAGTCGTTTGCAGGGTGGGCCGCCATATTCATCGGCGTATCGATCTGTATGATCTTCCCGTCGCGCATAATCGCGACACGGTCCCCCAAAAAGAAGGCTTCGTCCATGTCATGGGTAATAAAAATGACCGTCTTGTCAAGCTTTTTCTGAATAGCAAGCAGCTCCGACTGCATGTCTTTTCTCACCAGCGGATCGAGGGCCGAAAAGGGCTCGTCCATCAGAAGCACTTCTGTGCCTCCCACCAGCGCCCGCGCGATTCCGACTCTCTGCTTCATGCCGCCCGATAAGCTTGAGATCGGCTGTTTCTCGCAGCCGGAAAGCCCGACGAGGGCGATCATTTCCTTTGCCCTTGCTTCGCGCTCCGCTTTTTTCACGCCGCGCACCTCGAGGCCGTAAGCGACGTTATCAAGAACGTTCCGGTGGGACATGAGCCCGAAATTTTGAAATACCATGGACATTTTATTTCTGCGGAAATCCAGCAGTTCTTTTTTGCCGAGTGTTCCGACTTCTTCCTCGCACAGCCAGACTTTGCCCGAGGTCGGTTCATTCAGGCGGTTAAAGCAGCGTATCAGCGTGGATTTGCCGGAACCTGAAAGTCCGATAATAACAAATATTTCACCCGCGTTCACCTCAAAAGAGACGTCCCAGAGCGCCACGGTCACGCCGGTCTGCCGCTTGACCTCCTCTTTGTCCGCGCCTCTCATCATCATCTCTTCGGCGGCCTTGACGTTCTGCCCGTAAAGCTTACAGACATGCTCCGCCCATATGATCGTTTTCCCGTTCGTCATGCGTGGTCACCGCCTTCCCCGCGGCGCTTGACGGATCCTTGCGTCAGGCGGTCCAGAATAATGGCGACAAAGACGATCGCAATACCGGGCAGCAGCGCTTTCCCCATCTCGGTACGGTTGGTCGCCAGCAGAATTTCCATTCCAAGCCCGTTGGCGCCGATCAGCGCGCAGGTGACCACCATGGACATCGCCATCATGATCGTCTGGTTTACTCCGGCCATGATCGTCGGCATGGCCTGCGGTATCTGCACCTTGACAAGCGCCTGCAGCGTGGTGGAGCCAAACGCTTTTGCCGCCTCGATCACCTCTTTGTCAACATAAACGATACCGTGACTTGTCATGCGGATCATCGGCACGATGGCATAAATCGTCGTCGCCATCAGCGCGGGCGTCTTGCCGGTGCCGAAGAGGATCACCGCCGGCACCAGATATACGAAAGCAGGCATGGTCTGCATCAGATCGAGAACCGGACGGATAAAGCGTTCCACTCTGCGGCTGACCGCCACCAGCACGCCGATGGGAAAGCCGATTATGACAGACAATATCACCGACGCGATCACGATGCTGATGGTTTCCAGCGTATAGCTCCAGAGCCCGAACACGCCCACCAGAAACATCATAAGCGCGTACAGCAATCCGTTGACCGGGTTTCTGCTTGTACGCCAGCCTAAAACCCCGATGATCACAATAATCGCCCACCACGGAACAGCCGTGAGCAGGTCCTGTATGCCGTTGATCGCGCCGGTCACTGTGCTTCGGATCGCGACTAACGCCTCATGATGATTCCGCGAAAACAACTTGATCCAATCGTCGACCGCGGTTCCAATCTGAAATTGCCATTCTTCAGGAAAACCCGAACCGGCTTCGTTTAATAAACCCATATTCTATTACCGACTTGCTCCTCCGTATTCCGTTACCGACTTACTACTACGTATTACCGGCTTATTCCTCCGTACCACCGGCTTATTCTTCCGCAGCCAGCGCGGCGCGCACTTTTTCCGCGTTCTCCGCCGGCAGCCACTGGTCAAGTACATCCTCATGCTGTTTCAGCATCCAGACCGCCGCTTCCTGGTATGACTGGCCGGAATTCTCGGACAGGTATGCCAATCCTTCAGAAATGAACGCGCTGCCGGTCTGATATTTTTTGAAGAACTCCAAAAGGTCCGGCGCTTTTTCGGCAAAATACTTGCTGCTTACTATTTTCAGCGCCTGCTTTTCCACTTCGCACTTGCCTTCAAGATACAGTTCGGGATCATAGGGAGCGTCCTCCAGCAGAACGATATCCAGTTTCCCGCTGATCCACGTCGGCTCGTAGCAATAGCCCACCCAGGGAATGCCGAGATTATAGGCGGAAGCAAGCGATGCAAAGATTGAGGATTCGCTGCCAAGGCGTACATAATTATAGGTTTCATCAAGGCCGTACGCCTCGTATTTTTTATACAGGATCTCGTCCACCATCCAGCCCGGCACCGCGCCGTAGATGCGTCCCCGGCCCGGATCTTCGTCGTCGGGGAAGACGGAGGCGTATTTCGTCAGGTCTCTGACGGTTTTCAGATCGGGCGCGACGGCCTTGATCCCACGTTCCGTGTCGCCTTCGATGACATAGCGCGGAACATAAAAACCCTGGGCGCTGTCCGGCACAAGGATTCCGACGTCGATAATATCGCCGTTTTTCACATCCTCCGGATAAGTTGCCACATTACCGGTCCAACTCTCAATATCGAGATCAATATCGCCCCTGATCAAAGATTGCCAATTCATCGTCGAAGAAGCGGATGAAAGCTGCCACTCGTAGCCTTCATATCCGTTCAGGACGATATACTCCGCGATGGCGTTGTGCAGCTTCTGGCTGTCCCAGCCGTTGTCGGTAACGGTGATCGTCACCGTCCCATTTGCGGTATCCGTGTCCGCTCCGCATGCGCCTGCGGATATCAGAACGAGCGCCGCAAGCATAAGGCAGAAGATTTTTTTACCAGGCATGAGGTTTTCTCCTTTCTGATCCTTATAATTTTCAAATCGACTTGTTCTTCATATTATTGACGCCGTTGCGCTTAAAGGTTTACCACGTTTACCGGATGCCCTGAGGTAAATGCCTCCAGATTCGATACCGCAACATCCATGAGCCTTTTCCGGCTCTCTTTCGGCGCCCACGAAATGTGCGGCGTGATGATACAGTTCTTTGCTTTCAGCAGGGGGTTATCCCCTTTGATCGGTTCTGAAGACACAACGTCCAGCGCCGCGGCATAGACCTTGCCGCTGTTGAGCGCATCCGCCAGATCCTGTTCGACGACCAGCGGTCCCCGGCTGTTATTGATCAGGATCACTCCGTCTTTCATCTTTGCGATATTTGATTTGTTTATAATGCCCTGTGTGGAAGGGAACAGCGGGCAGTGCAGCGAAATCACGTCGGCGCGCTGAAACAGCTCCTCAAGCGTTACATATTCCGCGACGGCTTCCCCGGCTTCACTTTTATGTTCGTCAAAGGCGATCACCTTCATGCCCATGGCTTTTGCAATTCCTGCGGTCGTCTGGCCGATGCGTCCGAGCCCTATGATCCCCATCGTTTTTCCTTCCAGCTCAATGAGCGGATAATCCCAGAAGCACCAATCCGGACTGCACTCCCAGCGCCCCTCGTGCACGGCCCTGTCGTGATGTCCGATATGGTGGCAGACCTCCAGCAGCAGCGCTATGGCCATTTGTCCCACCGCGGCGGTCCCGTATGTCGGCACGTTTGTTACGGGGATACCCTTCTCTTTGGCGGCCGCCACATCTACAACGTTATAACCGGTGGCGAGCACGCCGATAAACCTGATATTCGGACACGCGTCCAGTACGGCGCGGCTGACGGGGGTTTTATTGGTATATACCGCTTCCGCGTCCCCTATGCGGCGAATGATCTCGTCAATATCCCCGATGGGAGTCCTGTCGTAGACCGAGAGCCCGCCGAGGGCCTCCAGCCCTTCCCAGCTCAAGTCGCCGGGATTCTCTGTGTAACCGTCTAATACTACTATCTTCATCTGGTTCTCCTTTCAAATGGTTCAGCAACGAGCGCCGTTGTTCAAATCGTTCAGCAACTGACGCCGCCGTTCAATCCTCCAGCAGAGCCCATGCACGGTTGACCACCCGCTTGGTCGCCGCCAGGATCACGTCGCCGTCTTCATCGCCCCATGGCTTCACTTCAAAGGACAGCACAAGCGGTTTCTCGGAATTGAAAAACCCATCTTTTTTAAGCACCCTGAAGAAATCGAGCAGCTCCGGAGTGTCATTGGCGCTGTTCGGAAAGCCGAAGCGCGGGTGCTGGTCGCCGTAAGCTTCACAGCCTTTTTGCACGACAGCGTTCCCGATGTGCAGGTGTGTGATATAGTCTTTCATATGCCCGATGGCAAAGGACGAGGTCTCATAAGTAGTCGGAAAATGTGACAGATCGGCCATCAGACCGAAATTTCCGCAGGTTTTTCTCACGTCCGCGGCAAACTGCGCAGCCAGAGGCGCCGGTCCGATGAGCGCAGCCTTATCCATGTCGTAATCGAATACTTCAAGCTCAACGATCATCCCCTTTGCCGCCGCGTATTGGCAGACGTTCTGTGTCGTTTTCAGCAATTGCGCGTAAGCTTCCTTCTCGGATTCTTTTTCCCATTTTCCCGCCAGGAAGGCAATACCCTTTGCTCCGAGGTATTCCGCCTCGTCCACGGCCTCAAGAAGAGTCGCCTCGGCTTTTTGGCGCTCGGCTTCATCCAAATGATTTGGATTCAGGCCCGGGCCAAGGAGCCTGGGCTGCGCGCCGTAGCAAACCCTGATATGCGCCTGTTCAAACAGCTTTTTCGCCTTTTCCCTCGTGGCGTCGTCGGGAAATTTCGTGACCTCAATGGCGTCGAAAAAGTCGTCGCAGACGATGGTCTTAATGGATTGAAGCACCGGATAGTTTGCAGGCGGGTGGCTCATCCACTGGATCGTACCCACCTGGAAATACTTATGTATTGAATCTTTCATCTGTTTACACTCCTGTTCATCAATTTTTCATTATCCCTGCGGTCCACTCGCTCCGGGTTGAATCGGCAGCGGCTGTATTCCGCGGAATCAGTAAACAAACTCTCTTACGTTGTCCAAAGCTACGCCCATGGAACAGTCGACAACCGGATCGCAGACGATGTCAATCACCGCGGGTTTCCCGCTCTCCTGTGCTCGCTTCAGCGCCGGTCCGATCTCACCCGGATCAAATACGCGCTCGCTGTAGCAGGCAAAGCCCTTGGCGACGGTCACATAATCGATATAGTCCTGGTTTTCCGCCATTTCCACCGCGTATTCATAGCCATAGGCATATTTCTGGTTCTGGCGGATCAGGCCGAGATATGCGTTGTTGACGATCACAACGATAACCGGAACATTAAATTTCGCGCATACGGCCAGCTCCTGCACATGGAACGTAAAGCCGAAATCGCCCATGACCGCGACCGTCTGCTTGCCGGTCGCCACATAGGCCCCGAAGGCTGCGGGTATGTCGTATCCAAGGCAGCCCGCGCCGCCGGAAGGCAGATAATGCCTCGGCGTGTCGATATCCTGCAATTGTCCCGACCAAATCTGCGTGATACCGCAGCCGGTGGTAAATACGGCGTTATCGCCGAAATAGCGGTTCATTTCCGCAAATACTCTGTGGGGGTTGATCGGTTTGCAGTCATAATCGGTTTTACGCGCAAGCTCTTTGCGAAGCTCCGGGATCCGCTTAGCGGTTTCCCAATCGGTTTTGAGGTTTTCCTTCCTGGCTTCGGCAAGCAGGGCGTCGATGGCTTTCTTCGCGTCCGAGACAATGCCGAGATCGGCAGGGAAAATTTTATCGATCTCAGACGGCTCGATATTGATATGTATGAATTTGCGGTCGCCGCGGTACACGCCGATATTGCCGGTATGGCGGTCGGTAAAGCGGCAGCCGATGCCCAGTACAAGATCGGATTCCAGGAAGACTTTATTTCCGATGGGTATACCGACCTGAATCCCGCAATGTCCCGCGTTAAGGGGATGACCCGCGGGAATGCAGCCCTTTGCCATGTACGTTGTGATCACCGGGGCGCCGAGAAGCTCAGCCAGTTCTACGCACTCTTTGGTCGCGCCGGACAGAAGGACGCCGCCGCCCATGACGATGACCGGCCTTTCCGCGGCTTTGATCATTTCGATCGCTTTGACGATATCTTCATGGTTCGGCGTGGGCGTTTCAAACGCCAGCGGCGTATAGGACGCCGGATCGAAATCGATATCCGCATTCTGTATATCAAGCGGGAGATCAAACAGCACCGGTCCGGGTTTTCCTTCCCTGGCGGTCCGGAAGCCTTCGCGCAGCGTTTCAACTACCTGATCGGGATCGGTTAAGCAATATGCCTTCTTGACGACGGGTACGGCAATCGAAACCATATCCACACATTGAAAGGCGTCTTTTCCGAACTGCTCACGCACACCCTGTCCTGTAATCGCAATCACCGGTATGCTGTCCACGTTGCAGGTATAAAGGCCGGTGGTAAAATTCGTCGCGCCGGGGCCTGAGGTGCACAAAGCCAGGGCCAGACGCCCGCTTGCGCGGTAATAGCCGCCTGCGGCATGTACGCAGCACTCTTCATGTCTGTGGGTATAGTGTTTGATCGAACTTTGCTCCATGTACTTGTACAGTCCGTTAATACCTGCACCCGGAATACCGAACGCATCCGTGATCCCTTCCTTTTCAAGCACGCGCACGATCGCTTCCGAAACTTTCATCTTCATTAATTCTTTCCTCCTAAACTTTATTGCTGTTGATCAGATTTGAATCAGTCCATTCTTACATTCTGCTCCTTAAGAGCCATCTGGACTTTTGGGATATCGACCCTGGAAACCGGAACTTCGTCCATGATCGATACCGCGGCGGCAACCCCCGCTCCCTGCCCCGTAGCTACACAGCACGACATATTCCGGAACGAGGTATGCGCGATTTTGTCCCCGCTGATACAGCGGCCCGCAACCAGCAGGTTATCAACGTTTTTGGGCAGGATGCAGCGATACGGGATCTGGTAATAGCGCCCCGTGACCGGTTTGATGAGGTACCCCGAACCGTCGATGAATTCCGGAAAGATCCCGATGGAATCCGGAAACCGCCCCTGTTCCATGACATCCGTCTTTGTCAGGCGATAATGTCCGTCGATCTTTCTCGACTCACGGGTACCCAGCGTCATGCCGAAATTGCGGAGCTTGGCATGTTCGAACCCAGGCACTTTTTTCCTGAGGATATCGATGGCGTACATCGCGCTGCGGCGTCCTGTGATTTCCGCGTCGGTCAGATCCTGCACGTCGGTACAGTCACAATCCCCGATAAATACCACGTTTAACTGTGTGACCTCTCCTTCGTCGGTTATGCTGCTCCATGAGCCTCCGAGGCATACGTCCTTTTCTTTGGGGGCGATCCCTTCCTCGACGCCTTCCACAAACGGCCGCTCAAAATAGGGGCTGAACAGATCGTCCTCTTTTCCTGTCGTCTCAATAGACCAGTATCCGCCCCAATCCTTATATGTAGGCTTTAATTCATCCCTGACATACGCCTTAAAGCGCCCCGTGTCCACTCCTTTACAATGGAACATCGTCGTCACGTTCATGAGCTCGTTTTTCGGCGCTTTTGTGTACGGGGCGCCCGCCAGCGCGGCCACATCGGCGTCTCCGGTACAATCGATCACCCGTTTCGCCAAGATTGCCAAACGTCCCGACTTGCTCTCCGTAATGACTCCTTTTATCACGCCGTCCTCCACGATGGCCGATACGACGCTGCAATGCAGCAACGGGCGCACACCCGCCTCTTTGATCATTTGGTCCGCAACCAGTTTGAAAACTTCCGCGTCGAGCGCCTGGCTGTTTGACTGGCACTCCGGATTGCTCCCTCCGATTTCAACGGACTTTTTTTCATATTCGGATACGAGACCGCCCGCTTCCACCGTATCGTCGTGCCGGTACCAGGCAAACCCTTCGACGCCGACCTGGCTGATCACGCCTCCCATGCAGCCGTAACGTTCGATCAGCACCGTATTCATTCCCATTCGCGCCGCAGCTATGGCCGCGCTTAATCCTGCCGGTCCGGCTCCTGCAACCAGTACGTCCGCTTCTGCGAATACGCTTATTTCTCGTGAGGGTTCATAGACTGTTTTCATATGGAATCCCCTTTCATTTTG
>DATMXY010000259.1:0-3624 GCA_035561275.1 Anaerovoracaceae bacterium
TATTGTACCAGATATTTCATCAAAGAAAAATTAAATAATTCTTACAAATCATCTTCTCTACCTCTTAAGGGATCCTGAATGTCAGGATGCATTTTGTACTGTCAATTTCCAAATTTTGCACCGCCGCCTAGGCGGTTACGCTATTTTTTGAGCAGCCTGGCACAAAGTGCTATAATTTTTTCGTCCGGGCACTCTTCACATCCGGCCAGGGGAAACGGGATGCCCAGCGCCTCATATTTCGCCATACAGAGCTTTCTGAACGGCAGCAGTTCGATCTTTTCCAGGCTGGAAAACCGTTTGGCCGTTTGCACAATACAGGATAAACTTTCTTCCCGGTCCGTCAGGCCGGGCACAACGACATGACGGATCCAGAGCGGGACCCGCATCTCCTCCGTCAGCTCAAGAAAAGCCAGTACCTCCTCAAGGCTGCCGCCGCAGTTTAAGCGATATTCCTCTTCTGTGGAAAACTTCAGGTCGCAAATCACAAGATCCGTGTACTTCAGGATTTGCCGGACGGCTTCGAAGCTCCCGGGGGCCGGGTCCCCCCCGGAGCTTCCGGAACCCTGTATGATTCCGGCGCTTCCGATTCCCGAGGTATCCAGCGCCGTATGGACCCCCTCATCCTTCAGCCTGCGGAACAGCTCCGAGACGAATTCCCATTGGAGCAGCGGTTCCCCGCCGGAAACGGTCACTCCTCCCTCTTCCCCGAAATACGGACTGAACCGCCGGCACTTTTCCACAACTTCTTCTACCCTGTATTTTGTTTTGCCGTCCCGTTCGGCATCTGATTTCGCTCCCCGTGTGCTCCAGGTCTCGGGATTGTGGCAGTAGACACAGCGCAGCGGGCAGCCCTCCATAAAAATGACAAAGCGGATCCCGGGTCCGTCTACAGCCCCCAGGCTCTGGAAAGAGTTGATTTTGCCCATTATTGTATTGCCTTTGCCGCTCATGTCACTGCCCTTCCTCTATATCACCTCGTGGAAAGTCCTTGCGATGACCTCCCTTTGCTGAGTTTTCGAGAGCTTATGGAAGTTCACTGCATATCCCGATACCCGGATGGTCAGGTTAGGGTGCTTTTCCGGATTTTCGTACGCTTCCACCAGCGTTTCCCTGTTCAGCACATTGACATTCAAGTGATGGGCCTTCTGCCCGAAATAGCCGCTCATGATTGACACAAGGTTCCGGTACCGCTCCTCGTCTTCGTATCCAAGCGCCTGCGGTATGATGGAAAAGGTATTGGAAACCCCGTCCCTGCAATCGTCATAAGAAAGCTTCGCCACGGAATTCAGGGAAGCCAGCGCCCCGTTTTTCTCCCGGTTGTGCATGGGGTTTGCCCCCGGCGCGAAGGGCTCCCCCGCTTTTCTGCCGTCGGGCGTCGCCCCGGTCTTCCTGCCGTAAACCACATTGGAGGTTATGGTCAGAATGGAAAGCGTATGCTCCGCGCGGCGATAAGCCGGATTCTTTTTCAGCGCTTTATAGAACAGTTTTACCTGCTCCTGTGCAATGGAGTCCACCCGGTCGTCGTCGTTCCCGAAGGCGGGATATCCGCCCGACGTCTCAAAACCGGTGATCAGCCCCGTCTGGTCCCGGAGCGCCTTTACCCTGCCGTATCTGATGGCAGAAAGAGAATCCGCCAGGACGGAAAGCCCCGCGATCCCGAACGCCATAAACCGGTGGACGTCCGTATCGTGCAGCGCCATCTGGGTTTTTTCATAGGCATATTTATCGTGCATATAATGGATGATGTTCATGGCGTTCACGTAGGTTCTCGCCAGCCATTCCCGGTAGAATTCCATCGATCCCAGCACCCTGCCGTAGTCTAGATATTCTCCTTCATAAGGTTCACGCTCCGGTGCGATCTGCTCGCCGCTCACTTCGTCCCTGCCGCCGTTAAGGGACAGCAGCAGCAGCTTGGGTAGATTCGCCCTGGCGCCGAAAAACTGCATGTCCTTGCCCACGCGCATGGCGGAGACGCAGCAGGCAATGGCGTAATCGTCACCGAATCCCGGCCGCATCACATCGTCGTTTTCATATTGAAGAGCGTCCGTATCGCAGGATACTTTGGCTATGTACCGCCGGAAGTTCTCCGGCAGGCTGTTGGACCAGAGTATGGTCAGGTTTGGCTCCGCCGACGGCCCCAGATTATATAAGGTATGCAGGATCCGGTAGGAGCTTTTCGTGACAAGCGTTCTGCCGTCCTCGCCCATGCCGCCCACCGTTTCCGTGATCCACATGGGGTCCCCGGCGAACAGCTCGCTGTAGTCCGGAGTCCGCAGATGCCTTGCCATGCGCAGCTTCATGACAAAATCGTCCAGGGTCTCCTGCGCCTGCTCCTCGGTAAGAATGCCGGCATTCAGGTCCCGTTCGAAATAGACGTCAAGGAATGTGGCCACGCGTCCCAGACTCATGGCCGCGCCGTTTTGCTCCTTGATGGAGCCGAGATAACCGAAATACAGCCACTGCACCGCTTCCTTCGCGTTTGCCGCGGGCTTTGAGATGTCTATGCCGTACAGGGCGGCCATCTCCTTCAGTTTTCCCAGGAAATTAATCTGCTGATACAGCTCTTCCAGCCGGCGGATGTTATCCGCATCCATCATCCTTTTTCCGTAATCCGCCTTGTCCTTTTCCTTTCCGGCAATCAGCCGGTCGATCCCATAGAGGGCGATCCTGCGATAGTCGCCGATGATCCTTCCCCGGCCGTAGGCGTCGGGCAGCCCCGTGATGATCCCGCATTTGCGCGCCGCCTTGATTTCGTCCGTATAGACCCGGAAGACGCCGTCATTGTGGGTCGTCCGGTATTGAAACTCATCTTCCACCTTCTGCGACAGCTTATAACCGTAAGCCTCGCAGGCGTGCTTTGTCATATTGACGCCGCCAAAGGGATTGACGCCCCGCTTCAGGGGACGGTCGGTCTGCAGTCCGACGATGATCTCCCGGTCTTTATCCAGATACCCCGGCCCGTAATTGGTGAGGGAACTGACGGTCTGCGTATCGACGTCAAGGACGCCGCCGAATTCCCGCTCCAGATCAAACAGGCGATTGAGTTTCTTCATAAGCGCCTGCGTCCGCTCCGTAGGCCCCACCAGGAAGTCCGCATTTCCCTCGTAGGGAGTGTAGTTGGCCTGAATGAAATCCCTTACGTTGATTTCATCCTGCCAATTTCCGCCCCGGAACCCTTTCCACGCGTCAATAAAACTTTCCCTTATAACGTTGCTCATCTTGTTGATCTCCTTCCATAAAAAGAAAAATATTTGACGATACACACGCTCTTATCCTCCCACCCGAACTGCGCCGCACGGCCGCGGATCGCTCCGCCGGCCCGTACTGCAGAACGGCCGGATAAAAAATAAGAGCAACATTCGGTATCACCAAATATTGCCCAGACGGTCGGCTCAACTCAGACCCCATTCCCCTGTGGTTCCCCACAATTACCCGTCAGTAATGGGATCCGCTATTCAATTCTTACGGGTAATTATATTATGGATGCAAAGACGCTGTCAAGGCATTTGGCCAACTTAGAATCTGCTTTATAACGTTTTCTATATTGTTCAATTGTCTCCAAAAACGACTTGTCAATGGGCAAGGCAGTAAGGCGTAACAGCAAACCAGTTACAATCCTAGTAC
>DATMXY010000260.1:0-6354 GCA_035561275.1 Anaerovoracaceae bacterium
TTTTCTTCATTTCTGCGTAAAATATCTGTCCAAAACTTGAAATTTTGTACACTTCACAGAAGGCACTGCCCAGCCGAAGTTGACAATACAAAATGTACCTCAGAATTCAGGACTCCTTCAAGTGGCAGAGCAGTAATCCGGACGCCCCTTTAGGGGCAGCAAAAGTGGCAAAGGCAAAGTGGCTTAAACATAGTGAAAGCCAGCGCCTTGAGACGCCCGCCGGTATCAAGGGCTTATAGCCCTGAACAAACCATCCAGTTTTACGGGTGATCATTGCATACTATTGTAAGTTTCTGTCGAATTATGAAATTTTTCTTAACAAAGTCTTAAGCCAAATACTACAGAAATTTTACGAAGGCTTTACCGAACCTTGGTAGTTTGTCCCATATGCCTGATGCTAAACTGGTATAAACACGTTTATAAATACGTTACAGATTATCGTCATATCAGGAGGGATAATTATGAACCGAGCTCGGAAATCAATTATTTCATGGGTGCTGGCCGTTGTTATGGTATTCGGCCTGCTGCCCGCAATACCCGGAGGTATTACTGTCGCCGACGCAGCCGCACCCGATCCGGAGGCGGGCGACATCGTCATACTCTACACCAATGACGTGCATTGCGGGGTAGACCGGGTATCCAGCGGCGGCATTGTAACTAACATCGGCTATGCCGGCGTGGCGGCATATAAAAAGCAAATGGAAGCGATCGACGGGGTCTACGTCGTTTTGGCAGATGCGGGCGACGCGGTACAGGGCGCTGCCATCGGCGCGATGTCGCAGGGCTCTTACATCACTGATATCATTTACCATGTCGGCTACGACGTCTTCGTGCCGGGCAACCACGAGTTCGACTACGGCATGGCGCGCATGCAGGAGTTGATGGGAAGCCTGACCGATCACGACGTAAATGTTATTTCCAGCAACTTCACTGATTTGCGGCCTGAGCCGGACGCGCTTGTTTATGAACCATATACCATTGTTACATACGATGCGGGCGGGGTTGATAAGAAGGTCGCCTTTGTGGGGATCACAACGCCCGAATCCTTTACTAAGTCGACGCCCGCCTATTTCCAGGACGGCAGCGGACATTACATCTACGGCTTTAAGGAAGGAAACCCGGGGCCGAATCAGGGGCAGGAATTATATGACTCCGTCCAAGAGGCGGTAGATGACGCCGTAGCCGATGGCGCGGATTATGTCGTCGCTGTCGGCCATCTTGGAGTCGACGAGCAGTCCAGCCCCTGGCGCTCTACAGACGTCATTGCCCATACGAGCGGAATCGACGCCTTTATCGACGGGCACTCCCACACCGTCGAGCCGGGGACATACGTTGAAAACGAGGACGGTAATGACGTTCTTTTGACACAGACCGGAACCAAGCTGGCCAACCTCGGGCGCATGATCATAAAGCCCAGCGGCACGATCAGTACCAGCCTGATATCGAACTACGCGCAGCAGGATCCGGAAACATTGAGCTTTATTAATGCCATCGAGGCCGAATATAGCGCCGATCTGGCCGAAGTGGTCGGCCATACAAATGTGGCGCTGACGGTCAACGATCCGACAACCGGCAGCCGTATCGTGCGCAGCAGGGAGAGCAACCTGGGCGATCTGTGCGCCGACGCCTATCGCTATGTGCTGGGCAACGGAAGAGAAGGAGCAGAGAGCGGCCCGGCCGACGTTGCCTTTGTCAATGGCGGCGGCGTGCGCGCCAACATCAATGCGGGAGACATTACCTTCGGCGAAGTCATTGATGTGCATCCGTTCAATAACGTCGGCTGCGTCGTGGAAGCAACGGGGCAGGAAATTCTGGACGCGCTGGAAATGGGCTCCCGCGTAGCTCCCGGCGAGAACGGCGGATTCCTTCAGGTTTCCGGCCTGACCTATACGATCGATACCGCCGTGCCATCCTCGGTGGTACTCGACTCACACGGACTCTTTGATCATGTCGCCGGCGTGCGCCGCGTAAAGGGCGTCACGATCGGAGGCCAGCCAATCAGTCCTTCGGCCATCTATACGGTGGCGTCTCACGACTACATGCTGCGGAACGCGGGCGACGGGTTCAGCATGTTCCAGGACAACAACGTCGTTGTACAGCCCACCATTGTGGATAACCAGATCCTGATCAGATATATCGATGAATCTCTCGGCGGTACAGTTGGGTCGGAGTATTCCAATCCCTACGGACAGGGAAGGATCAACATACCCGCGCGGGAAACTCAGACAGCCGGCTTTGCCGACAGCGCCGCTGCCCTCGGAATCAGAGAGCTTGGCCGCTACAGCAACGGAGAGGCCGATAATGAAGCAGAAGGCGGCGTCCAGGAGATCGTAACCTACAATTCGGTCAACGGGTTTGCATATTCCGTTAACGGAAAAGAAGGCATACTGACCGCCATCGACCTGAACAATCAGCTGGTTGACGGCAATTTAGGGGTTATCAGGCTGGAAGGCGACGATATTGACGTGAGCGGAAGCGGGATTGTCACCGGTTTTGATTACGGCGATATGACCAGCGTAGCGGTTTCACCGGACGGGACAAAGCTGGCGGTAGCCCTACAGGCCCAGGAATATGACGACCCAGGCCGTGTGGCGATCTTCACCTGCAATGAAGACGGCAGCCTGAACTTTGTGAGGGCGTATGAAACCGGCATCCAGCCCGATATGGTGGTCTTCGCCGATAATAACACCGTGTTGACGGCGGACGAAGGGGAACCGCGTGAAGGTTATCCATCACCGGACGCCGACCCTAAAGGCAGCGTGACTGTTGTCGATCTGACAGCAGGGACAGCCACTGTGGCGGACTTCACCGCTTATGATCAATCTGCTGAGCGGGCCGCTCTGGTCTCGCCGGGAGGCGTCGTACTCAAAATCGGCGCGGATCCTTCAAGGGATTTAGAGCCGGAATACATTGCCCTGGCAGGCGATAAAGCCTACATCACCCTTCAGGAGGCCAACGCCGTTGCAGTACTTGACCTTGCTTCAAAGACGTTTACAGGTATCTATTCCACCGGTGTACAGGATTATTGCAAAATCGCCATCGACCTGGATAATACATCTGACCCGGAGGACGGCGGAGGCCAATATACTCCGCGTTACTATGAAGATACCTACGGCCTGCGCATGCCGGACGGCATCACGGCGTACCAGGCGGGAGGAAAGACCTACATCCTCACCGCAAACGAGGGTGACAGCCGTGACTGGCCGGGATATTCAAATGAAAATGATGAAGTCAAATTGACTGCAACAGACGACACGGAAACTACTAAAAAACTGCGCATACTCACTACCGATTACGATGGCCAGCCCGGCCTGTCTGACGGAACGAAAAATTACCTCTTCGGCGGGCGCTCCTTCAGCATGTTCGAAGTCGGAGCAAACGGCCTGACTCTGGCATATGACAGCGGCTCACAGTTTGAAAGCAGAACCGCGGCCTATCTGCCGGATTATTTCAACAGCTCCAACGATAATGTAACAAAGGACGACCGCAGCAACAAGAAAGGTCCAGAGCCTGAGGCTGTGACCATCGGTACGGTCGGCGGCAGAACCTATGCCTTCATCGCCCTGGAACGCATCGGCGGCGTGATGGCATACGATATTACCGATCCGAAGAAGGTATCCTTTACCAATTATATCAACAGCCGGGACTTTGAAAACGTGGATGGGGACGGTATCGGCCTTGACGATTCTCCGGAAGGCCTGAAGTTCATCCCCGCAATCGAAAGCCCGACGGGCGGGAACCTTCTGCTTTCGGCATTTGAAGTTTCCGGAGACGTCGCCGCTTACGGACTGACGTCCAAAACGGCTGCGGCCAAACCGTTGAAGCTGGCGGCGATCTCGGATACCCACCTGTACGACAGTGAAACCCTTGGAGCCACAGGCTCGGCCTTGATAGCATATCTTAACAGCGACCGTAAAATGCTTCTGGAAAGTGAAATGATCCTCGACGAGTCCATCCGGCGCATTTTGGCAAGCGACGCGGACTATGTGTTGGTTTCGGGCGACCTGACCAAGGACGGCGAAAAAGTCAACCATGAACTCCTTGCGGAAAAGCTGGCAGTTTTCGAACGGTACGGCAAGCAGGTATTCGTCATCAACGGCAACCATGACCTTTCTAACCAGCATGCGCTTTACTATAACGGAGCCAATACCTCCCCGGCAGATACGGTGAACCGGGTTGACTTCAAGGATATTTACAACGACTTCGGATATTCGCAGGCGTTGTCGCAGGATCCCAATTCCCTGTCCTACTCCGTTGACCTGGACGGCGGCTATCGCCTCATTGCGATGGATGCCTGCGAATATAACAATGATGCGGGCACCGGACGAGAGCAGCATACCGGCGGCAGGTTCAGCGACGCGACATTCAACTGGGTGCTCGGGCAGATCGAATCCGCGATACGTGCGGGGCGCCGGCCTATCGGCATAATGCACCACGGCCTCGTGTCCCACACAGCAGTAGAGCCGGTATTCTTCCCAGAATATCTTGTCGACGATTATAAGACGGTTTCCCAGAGGCTTGCCGATGCGGGAATGGGTCTGGTATTCACCGGACATCACCACGCCCAGGACGCCACCGTTACGCAGACTGCGGCAGGCAAGAAGCTCTATGACATGCAGACCGGCGCGCTGGTCACCGCCCCTTCGCCGATCCGCTATGTTACAGTAAGCGGCAGCGCTGTGGACTATACCAGTACGCCGATCACCAACGCGGTCGGAATACCGGACTTCGGAAACTTTGCTCAAGGCTATCTGCTGCAGGGATTGGCGGGTCAGGTTCCGGGCATGCTGATGGCTGCAAATCCGACGCTCACAACGGCGGCAGCTTTAGCGGCGGCAAATACACCGTTGCCAACATACGGCAACACGCTGGCGGCATTCCTTGCCGAATGCATGGCAAAATACTATGCAGGAGGCGAGACCCCCACTCCGGCCGCTATTTCGGGAACGATCAGTTTTTTACAGAATTTCACCCTGGGCGATGCAGGAACCAATCAGCTTTATCAGTTGCTGGGCAACGCGGCTTGGGCCCTTGCAAATGACACCACCGGCAATCTGAGGCAAGATCAACCCGCTGCTATGATTGATACAGTCCCGGACAACAACGGCAGCATCACCCTTTCCGCCCTGCCGACCTATGAAGACGGTGATGACGATAATGACGGCGGTGGCGGTGGTGGCGGCGGCGGAACCAACGTTCCCCCTGTACCGCCTGCAACAAAAAGTCAGAGCCTTGAAATTCCGGCAAATTTCCTGTCCAATCCCAGTGCCGGTGGTACAATGACCCTCAGAAGCGATATTGGTAATATCACCATTCCAGCAAATATGCTGCAAGGTGTTGTGAACGCGGAAGGAAAGAAAGCGGAGATCCTCATCGGAGAGGGCGACAGATCAAACCTGCCTGATGAGGTGGGCGACAGGCCGGTCATCAGTCTTAGCCTGCTGTTGGATGGCACCCAGGCCGACTGGGACAACCCGGACGCTCCGGTGACGGTCTCCATCCCCTATACTCCTACGGCAGAGGAGCGTGCCAACCCTGAAAGCATCGTCATCTGGTACATAGACGGCAGCGGCGACGCGGTGTGCGTACCCAACGGGCGTTACGACCCGGCCACAGGTACGGTCACAGTCAATATCACCCATTTCAGCGACTACGCGGTGGCCTATAACAAGACGAGTTTCAGCGACGTATCCGCGGGCGTGTGGTATAACAAGGCGGTTTCCTTCATTGCGGCCAGGGATATCACAACCGGTACGGGAGGCGGAAGCTTCAGCCCTGACGCCAAACTGACCAGGGGCCAGTTTCTCGTCATGCTGATGAGGGCGTACGAAATCGCCCCGGACAGAAACACAGCAAGTAATTTCTCCGACGCCGGCAACACATACTATACAGGATACCTTGCGGCGGCCAAGCGGCTCGGCATCTCCGACGGCGTCGGTAACAACCTGTTCGCTCCTGAAAAGGAAATCACAAGACAGGAAATGTTCACCCTGCTGTATAACGCCCTGAATGAAATCGATAAACTGCCTGCGGGCAATGCGGGAAAATCGCTGTCAAGCTTCACCGACGCGGGGCAGATCGCAGCCTGGGCAAATGACGCAATGACAGCGCTTGTGGAAACCGGAGTAATTGCCGGAAGCGACGGAAAGCTGACCCCGGCCGGCACGACTTCCAGGGCGGAAATGTCACAGGTACTGTATAATTTACTGGCAGAATGACCGTAACGCTCCGCATCTGACGCCTCACGGCAACAAATTATACAAAAGAAAACAGGAAACTAGAAGAGGAATGGGTCCCGACAGGGACCCGTTCTTTTGCTGTACGCCTGGCATGGATGCAGGCCAACAGGTGAAA
>DATMXY010000261.1:0-2051 GCA_035561275.1 Anaerovoracaceae bacterium
ATTCTATATAATTTGCACACTGATCTCACATGCGGGCAACCTCATATGCCTCCTTGAGCGCCTTTGCGATATTGCCGACCTTTGCCGCGTCCCCGATGATCTGATAGGGGTACTCGCCGCTTTTCTTGAGCCAGTTGATCAGGGACTGTCCCTGGGGGCAATACCCTGCCGCCAGGATCACAAGGTCTGCTTCCCGGAAGAACACGCCCCCCTCTTTATTTAGAACGACATCTTTTTCAGAAATTTCCTCCACCCTTGCGTTTGTGATCATCTCTACTCCGTAGCTTGTCAGTTCCTTTACCATGATGCGGCGCAGGCCGCCCAGGTCGGCGCCCATCTTTCCGCCCATTTCCACGATGGTGATACCGGAACCGCAGGAAAGATCTTCCGATATCGGCTTTTCCGCATAATCGGACAGGAATTTTCTGCCGGCTTCCGTCAGTTTTAATTTCTTCGCGAGGTATAAGGCCGTTTCCATGCCGACGGATCCGCCTCCGACAATCAGGATTTTCCCTTTCCCTGGGAAGGCGTCAAAAGAATCTCCCGCCTTCAGCACCTGCTGGGCGGTATAGACGTGCCGCTGGTTCGCGCCCGGGACGGGGATCTGCATCGGGACGCTGCCTGTGGCGACCACAATAAAATCCGGGCCGTATCGTTCAATACAGGACTTGTCTACGGATGAGCCGCATTTTACTTTCACCTTATACCGTTCCAGCTCTCCTCTCATGGCTTTGATATTCCGGGCTATGGTTTCTTTGTAGGGTGCTTTCGCCGCGATGTGGAGCAAGCCGCCGATCATTTCCTCATTGGTGCACAGCTGGACTTTGTCGCCGCGTTTTGCGAACTGCAGGGCGGCTTCGATCCCCGCCGGACCTCCGCCCGCGACGAGGATTTTCCGGGCTGTTTCACGCTTTACGGCCGGTTCTGTCTCCCTGCCCACCTCGGGATTGAAGACACAGGTGACCTCCTGCATTTTCAGCACCTTTTCGATACACCCCTTATTGCAGCCGATGCATCTCCTGTACGGGATCCCCTGTTTCATCTTGTTAATAAAATCGCTGTCTGTCAGGAAAGCCCTGGCGCAGCCCGCAAAGTCGGCATAACCCTGCCCGATCACAGCTTCCGCGGTTTCCTTGTTGTTGATCCTGTTGCAGGCGATCACCGGAATCGATACGTTCCGCTTCACTTCCCCCGCAAGAAACGCAAAGCCGCCCTCCGGTACCTGCATAGAGATCTGGGGCACCTCCGATTCATGCCAGCCGCCGGTCACGTTGACCGCGTCAATAAATTCTTCCGCCGCTTTCACCAGCGCCACCGTGTCTCTGATCCCGTATCCTCCCAGCATATCGCCGGCGGATACGCGGAGAATTACAGGATAGCCGGCTCCGACGGCGTTTCTTACTTCCCGGATCACCTCCAGGGGAAATCTCATCCTGCTTTCCGGATCCCCGCCGTATTCGTCGGTTCTCCTGTTTGTCAGCGGAGAGAAAAACTGCGACAGCAGGTACCCCGCGCTGCAGCTGATTTCAACGCCGTCCACGCCGGCTTCCCTGCACAGCGCCGCCGCCCGCCCGAACTCGCTTACGATCTCCCTGATTTCATCGGCCGTAAGTTCCCTGGGCATTTCTTTGTAAATCGGCGAAGGGATCGGCGAAGGGGCCACCGGATACGCCTCCGTATCCGCGAGCAATCCCAGGGCCCCGTTTCTTCCCGCATGGAATAATTGGATCAGCAGCTTGCCGGAACCTTTATGAATCGCTGCGGCCATGCTTCTGAGACGCTCCCGGTTTTCCGGCGCCAGTACGCTCATATTGACGGAAGCGCCTGTTCTGGAAACACCCATGACCGCGGTAACGGCTGCGGCTCCTCCTTTTACTCTTCTCTCAAGAAAGGCAGCTTCCTTTTCCATGGAAAAGCCAGTATGTATTGCAGTCATGATGATCCTGTTTTCCAGGACCATGCTGCCGATTCTGCCTTTCATAAATAAGTTTGACATCCTAGACCTCCAAAATAAAAGTAAAAAATAAAAACGACTTTGCTTTGTATCATCA
>DATMXY010000262.1:0-14164 GCA_035561275.1 Anaerovoracaceae bacterium
ATATAACAGCAGTACTATATAAATATCTCCCCCGCGCGATAGGAGCTTCTTACCAAAGGCGCTGAGGCCACAAATTGAAACCCCATTTCCAATGCGATCCTTTTATATTCCTTAAACAGATCAGGATGGATATATTCCGCTACGGGATGGTGCTCCCCTGACGGGGCAAGATACTGCCCAACCGTTAATATGTCGCAGCCGGCTGACCTCAGGTCCCGAAATGTTTTAATTACTTCCTCTTTGTTTTCACCCAGACCGACCATGATTCCTGATTTCGACAGGATGCCGTCATTCAACCGATTTACATCACTCAGCAATTCCAGTGTCCTGCCGTAGGACGCCATAGGCCTCACCTCAGGATAAAGCCTTTCGACGGTTTCGACATTATGGCTGATTATATCCGGTTCCGCTTCTGCGACCTTGCCCAGGGCGGATATGCTTCCTTTGAAATCAGGGATCAGCACTTCTACGGTCACCCCCGGATCAGTCTTTTTTATCTCGCGGATCACCCTGGCGAAATGCCCGGCGCCTCCGTCAGCCATATCGTCCCGGGTAACCGAGGTGATCACAACATACTGCAACCCGAGCTCTTTCATAGCCTCGGCAACGCGCATAGGCTCTTCCGCATCCACGTTCTCAGCGGCCCCTTTGGATACGTTACAAAACGTGCAGTTCCTCGTGCAGACTTTTCCAAGAATCATGAAGGTGGCCGTCTTATTGCAAAAACATTCTGACTGGTTTGGGCAATTTGCTTCCTTACAGACGGTGTTCAGGGAAAGCCTTTTCAGCATTTCTTCCACCTGCCCTCTGTTCTGTCCACCCCGAAGCTTTACTTTCAACCAGTCGGGTTTGCGCCCGGGAGCCGAGCCCGGCCCTTTTGATTCTGCCTGTCCCGTTATGTTTCCCATAAGCTCCTCCTGTCGATTATTTCAGGCTTGAAACCGAATATTTCGCAAAAATAATCAATAATGATTTCATTTAATTCATTAACATCCTGGGGACGGCCAAGCAGCTTTTCCAGCGACGTTACTCCCCTGTCGGTGATGCCGCAGGGATTGATCCAATCATAATGCGCCAGGTTTGTATTTACATTGAACGCAAAACCATGCATGGTGACCCAATGCTTTACCGCGATACCGACTGCCGTTATCTTCTCGCCCCCGACCCAGACGCCGGTATATTTCTTCTCATCGCGGCGGGCCGTTATGCCATATTGTTTTTTCAGCAGGCGGATAAAAACCTCTTCGATCCCCCAGACGAAGTCTTTTACACCCTTGTTGATATCCTTCAGATCAATGATCGGATAGCCCACTATTTGTCCGGGACCATGGTAAGTTACGTCGCCGCCTCTTGAAACCTCGAATATTCGGATCCCGTTTGCCTCCAACACCTCTTTGGAAACAATGATATTGGAATATACTCCTCTTTTTCCAAGGGTTATAACAGGAGGATGCTCAAGCATTAAAAGGGTATTTTCTATTTTTTTCTTTTGTCTCAAAATCGAAAGCTTCCCCTGAAGATCAAGGGCTTCCTTATAATCCATTCTCCCTAAAAGGACAACTTTTAGCCTCATATTGCCTTACCTGCACGCGAAATTCTTCTTCGGCAGCATGTGGACCGCCTTTCCGCCGACGCCCGCGGCGGCTTCCATAAGGGCTTCGGAAAGCGTCGGATGTGCATGGATCAAGCCTCCGATATCATCTGACGACATTTGCTTTTCCACGGCCAGTACCGCTTCATGAATCAGATCGCTTGCGTGAGGCCCCATGATATGCACTCCCAGAATCCGTTTCGTGTGCGTTTCAGCCAGCACCTTTACAAATCCCTCTTCCTCGCCCATTGTCAGAGCCTTGCCGTTGGCTCCGAACAAGAATTTGCTCACCGCATAATCAATTCCTTTTTCCTTCGCATCTTCCTCCGACAAGCCGACCGCGGCAATTTCAGGGAACGTAAAAACACAGCCGGGCACGGCGCCGTAATTCATTTGCCCCTTGAGTCCCATGATGTGCTCTGCCGCGGCAACGCCTTCTTCCGCCGCCACGTGGGCCAGCATCTGTCCGCCGATGACGTCTCCGATGGCATAGATCCCGGGGACATTGGTCCGATAGGCTGCATCGACGTTGATGCCTTTTCTGTCATATTGTATCCCCAGAGACTCCAGCCCCAGGTCTTCCACATTGGGCTCCCTGCCCACGGAAACGAGAACTGCGTCGGCGCACAGCTCGCCCGGGCTCTTGTTTCCCTGGGAATCGATCACCTTGACCTTATCTTTTGCAGCCAGGCTCGCCCTCCCATATATTAATTCAATGGAATTTCCCTTTACCAGCTGCCCGATCCCTTCTTTCAGACGATCGATAATTCTTTGTTTTCTCTGCATCATCTCGTCGATATCGATTGAAACGCCTTCCAGCCTGACGCCGAATTCCGCCGCATGACTCAACTCATGCATCAACTGGGCGTTCTTATACAAGGCCTTGGTTGGTATGCAGCCTTTATTCAAGCAGGTCCCCCCGAGTTGTTCCGCTTCGACCAATAAAACGCCTGCTCCCAGCTGGGCGGCTCTGATAGCCGCCGTATATCCGCCGGGGCCGCCGCCGATGATCACAATATCCTTTTCTTTTTCCATCCGCACATCCTCTTTCTACTATTCCCCGCAGAGCGGCGTATATTTCAGAACAGGATTGCGCGCGGCCCTGGTCTCATCCAGCCTTAATACCACCGTATGATGAGGCGCGCTCTTTACCATCTCAGGATCTATTTCCGCTTCCTTCGCGATTTGCTTCATCGCTTCGATGAACGCATCCAGGGTTTCCTTGCTTTCCGTCTCAGTAGGTTCGATCATCATGGCTTCCTTTACGATCAGCGGGAAGTAGATCGTCGGCGGATGATAGCCGAAATCGATAAGCCGCTTTGCGATATCAAGAGCGGAAACGCCAAACCCGGTTTGCTTCTGGGCTGAGAACACCACCTCATGCATACATACGCCGCCGTAGGGCAGATGATAGTCGTCCTGCAGTCTGGCACGGATATAATTGGCATTCAGTACGGCGTTCTCCGACGCCTCCCGCAGGCCTTCGGCGCCTAAGGAGCGGATATACGCAAACGCCTTGACGGCGACGGCAAAATTCCCATAGAAGGACTTGATCCTGCCGATCGATAACGGGCGGTTGTAATCCATAAAGTATTCATTGCCGGTAAACTCGACCACCGGCCGGGGCAAAAACGGAACCAGATCCTTTTTTACTCCTACCGGGCCAGAGCCCGGTCCTCCGCCGCCGTGGGGCGTGCTGAAGGTTTTATGCAGATTGAGGTGCACCACGTCAAAGCCCATATCGCCGGGTCTTGTGATGCCCATAATGGCGTTCATATTGGCGCCGTCGTAATACAGGAGTCCTCCGGCTTCATGCACGATATCAGAGATTTTCAGGATATTTTCTTCAAACAGTCCCAAAGTGCTTGGATTCGTAAGCATGAGTCCCGCAACCTCGTCGCTCATGACAGCCTTTAACGCCTCCGTATCAACTCCGCCGCGTTCGTTTGATTTCACCTCTACGACGTCAAAGCCGACGACAGCCGCGGAAGCCGGATTTGTACCGTGAGACGAGTCGGGTACCACGATCTTTCTGCGTTTCGTGTCGCCCCGGTGCTCATGGTAAGCTTTGATGATCATCAATCCGGTCATCTCGCCGTGGGCCCCGGCTGCGGGCTGAAGCGACACCCGTTCCATCCCGGCGATCTCCGCAAGCATTTTATCCATGGAATATAAGATTTCCAGACAACCCTGAGCGGTTTTTTCCGGCTGATATGGGTGCACTCTGGAAAAACCGCCGTACTTTGAAATGTCTTCGTTGATTTTCGGGTTATACTTCATCGTACAGGAGCCCAAGGGATAAAATCCCGAATCGACGCCGTGGTTCATCCGGGACAACCCGGTAAAATGCCTGACCGCGTCGACCTCGCTCACCTCCGGCAGCCCCGGGCTTTTTTCCCTTAAAAATTCCGGGGGAATCATACTGCCGGGATCCTTCTCCGGGACGTCACAGGCAGGCAGTGAATACGCTTTTCTGCCCGGCACGCTCATTTCAAAAATTAAGGATTCTCTTTTAATCACAATAGCTCACCGCCCTCTCCGCGAATCTATCGATCTCCTGCCTGGTCCTTTTCTCCGTGACCGCCAACAGCCATCCATTTTCCAGTTCCGGATAATCTTTCTGCAGAGCATAGCCGCCGATGATCTTATCAGACAGCAATTTGTCGTTCAGTTCCTCCGGCCGGCGCGCGCTTTTTACCGCGAATTCCTTGAAGAAAGGCGCCGGAAAGACAGATTCGAACTTTCCGGACCCTATTAACCGGTCATGCAGGTAATGGGCCTTTTGGAGGCAGAGCATCGCAGCGTCCTTTAAGCCCTGCTTTCCAAGGACCGTCATATAGATGGAGGCCGCCAGTGCGTTCAGAGCCTGGTTGGAGCAGATGTTGGACGTGGCCTTTTCTCTGCGAATATGCTGTTCACGGGTCTGAAGGGTCAGGACGAACGCTCTTTTCCCCTCTATGTCCGTCGTTTCGCCGACGACCCTTCCGGGCAGCTTTCTCATCAATTGCTTTGTCGCTGCCATAAAGCCGAGATAAGGCCCCCCGAAATTCAGAGGATTTCCCAGGGACTGGCCTTCCCCCACAACGATGTCCGCACCGGACTCTCCTGGTGATTTTAAGATGGAAAGCGATATGGGATCCGCGCTGACAATCATGAGTGATTTGTTTTTATGGGCCAGTTCCGCAGCTTCCTGCACATCCTCTATAATGCCGAAGAAGTTGGGGCTCTGTAGGATCACCGCCGCCGTCCGCTCGTTGAGACGGGACTGTAGCTCCTTTTCATCGATCCTGCCGTTATCATGGCCGATCTCGGTCATCTGAACGCCTTTAAACCTTGCATAGGTTCTCAGGACGTCCCTGCTTTCGGGATGTATGGTCCTCGCGATGAGGACCTCGTTTCTTCCCGTATGCTGACAGGCCATGGCCGCGGCTTCCGCCAGCGCGGTAGCGCCGTCGTACATGGAAGCATTGGAGAGCTCCATTCCGGTCAGCTCGCATATCATGGTCTGAAATTCGAAGATGGCCTGCAGCGTACCCTGACTGATCTCCGGCTGGTAAGGCGTATATGCCGTATAGAACTCCTGTCTTGCGGTAAGGTTCCCTACTACACTGGGGATGTAATGGTCGTAAGCCCCGGCGCCCAGAAAGCAGGTATATTCGTCCAGGTTGAAGTTTTTTCCGGATAGCTCCTTCATATTTGCCGCAAGCTCCATCTCCGCCAAGGCTGGCGGTAGGTCGAGCTTCTTTTTCAACCGGGCCTTTTCCGGAATGCCGGCAAACAATTCCTGTACCGAAGCTTTTCCTATATCCTCGAGCATGCCTTGCCGCTGCTCTTCTGTATTGGAGATATAAGGTGTCATTTTTCTTAGTTCCCCCTCGTATTATTAATTTATCGTTACTATCTCTTTACCGTTATAGAGCGGCTTTCAATTCTTCCAGCTTCTTCATGATTTCCGCATCGTCAAAGCAATATTTCATCATTGTGAAACCGCTTCTGAGTTTCCTGACGTCTTCTTTCACGTCTTTATTTCTCAGGATCACATCGGCCATCAGTTCCGCCGTCTGTTCAAACTCTTTGTAACCGAAACCGAATCTGGTCATTTCGGCGGCGCCGAGCCTGATGGCTCCGGATGCGGTAAAGCCCTCCTCTTCCGGGGTGGCCTGGTAGTTGACGATGATATTGTTTTTTTCCAGACGGTTTGCGATCTCAGGCCCTGTGCCATAACCGACCCTGACGATGACCTGATGGGTTTCGGTAAAGGAAGCCGCAGGATCTCCTGCCACGTCGAGTCCGGCATTTTTCAGGCACTTCGCGAAATGTTTGGCGTTATGGATCACATTTTTCTGGTATTCATCCTTAAAGCAGTTCATTTCATAGGCGGCCATCAGAAGCCCCAGCATGGTTCCCAGATGATGATTGCTTACGCTGCCGGGAAAGGCCCTGGTTTCGATGGTCTCCCACAGGCCGTATCGGTAATCGTCCTTATCATAATTGCCGGCAATGACTCCCCTCTGGGTGCCGAAAAAGGTTTTATGCGTAGAACCGGTTACAATATCGGCTCCCTCGTCAAAAGGCCTCTGGAAATAGTTCCCCGCCAGACCCAGGACATGGGCCATATCGTACAGAATGACAGTATTGATCTTTTGTTCATCAACAAAGTTCCTGATCTCCTGCACCGGTTCCTTATGCAGGACCATGCTCTTCCCGAATATGATCAGTTCTGGCCGGTATTGCTCAATGACCTTTTTCGTTTCCTCCACGTCGATCTTGTAGCTGTTATCCTTTTCCACGGGAAAATTGACCACCGCGGCTTTTTCCGTAACAGGGTCGACAGCGATATAATCGTGCAGGGCGCCCATGGGCTGCGCGCTCAGGTGTCCGCCCCTGATGATGTGATTATTCAATACATAGCCAAGGCGCACGGCGTCCCTTTTTCTGTTGACCCTGTTTTTGAAATCCATGAGGGCGCTGAATACGGCGGTGTTTGCCATCTGGCCGCTGACGACCCTCGTCTCCGCCTCGGAGCAGCCCAAAAACCGTTTAAACTCCTCAGCCAGCAGATGCTCCACCTCGTCGATAAATCCCGTACCCTGGTAATAAAATATATCATAATCATAAAACGATTTCGTTTTTTTGTGCTCCGCATAACGGAAGGAAGGATCCATTACCGAAAGCAGCCTCACTGCGGAAGAATGGGACTGCTCCGAGGGAATGAGGTTGATCGTTTCATTCCGGCGCCAAAAGGTATTATCAAGACTTTTATTCAGAAGATTCAGGGCTTTCGTCCTGTAATCCCCGGGGCTGTCGAATTCGCGGCCTGCTTCGATTCCGTAGAGAATCGGTCTGGCAAAGGGCGGCGCATCGCTTTTCAGGTGGTACGGCGCGACGACGGCCTCTACCTTGTTGCCCCTGATTTCCACCTCCACTTTGTCGTTCACTTCGACATCGCCGTCGATGAGCGCCAGGCCGACAGCCCGCATGGCTTTCTCGTCTGTGATTCTGCTTTCAAGCCCCTCGCCTTCCGTCTTTAAATAAGGGATCATCGTGGCGCTGGTTATGTAACCAATTTCCTTATCTCCTTTAAAGACCTTGCACCCCGCCCTGGCGACGCCCCTGCCGAGCAGTGCAATGGGCTTTATGATCCGTGGCAGCCTGGCAAGGCCGGAAAAGTCCCTTTCCATGATCTTTTTAAAACCTTCATACTGCTTTATCAAAGCCCTTTTGCCGATATAGGCGCCTTTGATCTCTGCAAAGCTGACGGCGAATTTTGCCAGAGGGCATGAAAAAATCGGAATCTCATTGCCGTTCATATCAAGGCCCAACTCGTGCCCGTAAAGAGGCAGACCGGCTTCCAGCCTTAAGGTGTCTCGCGCGCCCAGACCTATGGCCATGGCGCCGAGTTCAAGCAGGCGCTCCCATATTTTCGGCGCCGCCTGGGCCTTTACGATCAGCTCAAATCCCAAGGGTTCTCCGGTATAGCCGGTCTTTGCGATCAGCATCTCCTGCCCTTCATAGCGCAGGACCCCTAAAGCGTTTTTTACGGGTTCTGTAAGATGCGTACTGCCGGTCAGCTTTTGGATCACAGTCTTCGAGTCCGGCCCCTGAACGGAAATCATGGCGAGTTCTTTGGATTTATCGTCGATTTGGACGTCGAACTTCTTAATTTTTGTATTCAAGTGCTCCCAGTCCTTTTCTGTGTTGGAAGCATTGACGACAAGCAGATACTCATCTTCATAAAACCGGTAAAGATAGGCGTCGTCCACAGCCCCGCCGTTCGCGTTGGGGATCATGGTATACTGCGCCTGCATGAGATCGAGGGCGTTTACGTTATTTGTCAAAACATACTGCAGGAATTTTGCCGCTTCCTTTCCGGAAATAACGAATCTTCCCATGTGCGAGACATCAAAGATCCCGGCCTTTTTTCTGGTGTAAAGATGCTCCTCCACCATTCCGGAAGGATAGTTGACAGGCATCTCCCATCCGCCGAAGTCCACCAGGTTCGCGCCCGCTTTTACGTGACTGTTATAAAGTACCGTTCTTTTCAAATCATTCATTGATCAATCTCCCATTATCCGTTCCCGCTTATTCGATGCAGATCTTTTTATATTCCGCCGCATTCATAAGCTGATCCAATTCCTTCGGATTGCTCATTTCGATATAAACCATCCAATTTTCAAAGGCGTCTTTATTTAACAGCGCGGGATCTTCGGTTATTGCTTCGTTTACCTTCACTATTGTTCCGGACACGGGCAGAAAAACATCGGAGGCCGCCTTTACCGACTCGACTACTCCGAGAACTGCATCCTTGCCGATCCTGGAACCGACTTCAGGCAATTCCACATAAACGATATCCCCCAGGGAGTGCTGCGCGTAATCCGTGATCCCGATGTAGGCCGAATTTCCTTCCGCCTTGACCCATTCATGATCATTTGAATATTTCAGTTCCTCAATAATTTTCATGTTCATCCTCCTCCTACTTATTCTTCAGTTCGAACTTTTTCATAAAATCAACAAGCTTTATTACGCCTTCCGCCGGCATTGCGTTGTATATGCTTGCTCTCATTCCGCCCACCGAGCGATGTCCTTTCAACTCGATAAACCCGTTAGAAGCCGCCTCCTTGATAAATTTGGCATCCAATTCCACATTGGGAGATACGAAGGGTATATTCATCAGGGAGCGGTCTTTTTCTGTCACGGTCCCCCGGAACAATGCTGATTCGTCCAGGAAGTCATACAGGATACGCGCTTTTCCCTCGTTGATTTTTTGAAGCGCCGGGACGCCGCCCATATCCCTGACCCATTCAAATACCAGCTTGCATATGTATACGCCGAATGTGGGAGGCGTATTGTACATAGACCCCTCGTCCGCATGGGTCTTGTAGTTGAACATGGTCGGCGTGATCTCCAGCGCCTTTCCAAGGAGATCCTTTCTGACGATGACCACGGTAACGCCGGCAGGGCCCATATTCTTCTGCGCCCCCGCGAAGATCAGGCCGAATTCTGATACGTCATACACCTCGGACAAGATGTTGGATGACATATCGGCAACGATGGGCACCTTTCCCGTATCCGGGATTTCCGTAAACCGCGTTCCCTCGATCGTATTGTTTGTCGTTATATGGAAGTAATCTGCTTTGGGGTTGAACCTGCTCCTGTCAAGCTCGGGTATACGATTGTAGTTCGTGTCCTCCGACGTCGCCACCACATTTACGGCGCCGTAACGCTTCGCTTCCTTGATTGCTTTGAGCGCCCAGGTACCGGTATTGACATAATCCGCGGTTTTATTTTCCCCGTAAAGGTTCAGCGGCACCATCGCAAACTGACTGGACGCCCCGCCCTGCAGGAAAAGAACGCTGTAGTCCTCCGGTATTGCCATGATATCTCTCAGCACGCTTTCCGCGCCGCTGATGATTTCTTCGTAAACCTTTGAACGGTGGCTCATTTCCATTACCGACATTCCCGAATCGTTATAGTTAAGCATTTGCTTCTGGGCCTCTTTTAATACGCTGACCGGCATTATGGAAGGCCCCGCCGAAAAGTTATAGATCCTTTCCATTTCAAATATCCTCCTTTTAACATTCTGCCCGGTGCTTCAGCACCGTCCGGCAGAATTTATGCTAAAAAATCATGAATCAAAGATTCATAGATTTTTATCGTATTATTCTATGTATTTGATCCTTGTTTGTCAGAAAAACCTGTGCACAAACAACCCGCTTCTTAATTTGGGTTCAAACCATGTGGATTTCGGAGGCATGATCATTCCCGAATCAGCTACTGAAATCAAATCTTCTATTGTTGTCGGAAACATGGCAAACGCGGCTTTTACATCCTGTCCGGCTCTTTTTTCCAGCTCCTCCAAGCCCCTGATCCCACCGACAAAGTCGATTCTTTTATCTGTCCTGGGATCGCTTATCCCTAAAACAGGACCAAGCAGATTATTCTGCAGGATGGATACGTCGAGCCTTTCAATGGCGTTATCGTTATCAAAGGTTCCCTGTCTGGCGGTGAGCTTATACCATTTCCCCTCCAGATACATGCCAAAGGTGTGTTTTTCATTTGGCTTATACTGTACGGCGGGCTCTTCAACCGTGAAATTTTTCCGTATCTCCGTTAAGAACTGTTTGGCGGTATAACCGTTCAGGTCCTTGACCAGCCGGTTATAGTCCATGATAAAAAGGTCCTCATCCGGAAAGGCTACGGCTAAAAAGTAATTGAATTCTTCATCGCCGCTGTAACCTCCCGCGGCTTCTCTCCTTTTCAGTCCTACCTTTACAGAAGAAGCGGATCTGTGGTGTCCGTCCGCAATATACAGATAATCCATCGATTCGAAGATTTTTTCTATCGTTCCGATTGTGGAAGGATCGCCGATGTCCCATACAATGTGGGCAATACCGTCATCGCTGATGAAATCGTACGCCGGCGCATTGAATTTGATCCAGTTATTGACGATGCCGTTTAGCCGCTCATTCTTGCGGTATGTCAGGAAAACCGGCTCCGTATGCGCGTCACAACGGTCAAAGTTGTTTATTCTGTCTATTTCCTTCTCCACCCTGGTAAGCTCATGCTTTCTGACCACATCGTTCAGATAGTCGTCAATGGAGGCACAGCCTGCGATGCCTGTCTGGACACGGCCCCGCATGATCTGCCTGTAGATATAGAGCTTCGGCTCCACGTCCTGGATAAGGCTTCCCCGCTCAAGCATGGTATCGAGATTTTTTCTTGCCGTCTGATATACGGTCTCATCATAAGGGTCCACCGAGTCGGGCAGGTCGATTTCCGGCCTCGCGACATGAAGAAAAGAATATTCATTTCCCTCGGCCATCTTCTTTGCTTCTTCCCGGTTCATGACGTCATACGGCAAGGACGCAACCTTACCCGCCAGTCCCGCCTTGGGCCTTATCCCTCTAAAAGATTTGAACTTTGCCATATCATTTCTCCTAATTCAACCGGGTTTTAATGATTTCAACAATTTCTTTACCGATTCTTTCCTGCGCTTCGATGGTTGAAGCGCCGATATGGGGGGTCAGGCATACGTTGCCGTGGGTGTACAGCTTTACGTTGGGGGTCGGCTCCTGTTCATATACGTCAAGCGCCGCGGCGGCGACCCTGCCGGAATCCAGCGCCGCCAGCAGCGCTTCTTCGTCCAAGACCCCGCCCCTTGCACAGTTGACAAGGAAGACCCCCTTCTTCATCTTTTCAAACTCTCCTGGCCCGATGAGGGTTCCCTGTTTTTTGTCATATGGGATATGCAGGGAGATGAAATCCGATTTCCCCAGGAGTTCTTCCAGCGGTACATAATCAAATTCATCATAGCCCTCCTTTCTCCCGGAACGGGTATTGTATATCACCTTCATGCCGATCGCTTTCGCGAGTTTTGCCGTCTCCCTGGCAATCCTGCCAAAGCCTATGAGTCCCAGCGTCTTTCCGGAAAGTTCGATTCCTTCATATTTTTTCTTATCCCATTTGCCGTCTCTCATGGATACGTTGGATATGTAAATATACCTTGCCAGGGCAAACATATGACCGATCGCCAGCTCCGCTACCGCAAGGCTGCTTGCGTTGGGAGTATTGGCTACGGCAATTCCGTTTGCCTCGGCATAGGGGACATCGATGTTATCCACGCCGACACCTCCCCTGATGATCAGTTTAAGGCGCCCGGTTTCAAGGGCTCCGTCAATAACCTCCTTTGTTACTTTCGTGGCTGAGCGGACTATCACCGCGTCAAAATCCTTTACCTGTACCCTCAGCTCATCCGGAGTATAAAACTGTTCAACGATGCTATGCCCCATATTTGTCAGTTCTTCAGCCGCGCTTTTTTCAATCCCGTCAGTCACTAAAATTTTCGCCATTTTCAAAACCTCCTTTTTAGTTCTTTCTCGCATCGATAACTTGCTTAATGCCGGCCTTCTCTTATCACATCTCATGCAGCCATAAAAAGTGGCTGCGCCACTCCGCTAGGGAACCCAACGGCTGCGCCTCCGACTCGCTACGCTCGCTGCTGTCCGTTTTGCCAACCAAGCAAGCTTGGGGCAAAAAGGCTATGGTTCCCTTCGGCGCTCGCTGTTTCCGTTATGCGAGCTGAGCACCCTCCTTCGACGGCAAGGGGTTCCCCCTCTGCACACCCTTTTTTATCCAGTAGGGAAGACGATATTTCCTACTGGATAAAAAAAGAAGACGATAAAAAATTATCATCTTCCTCTGTTTCTTAACCTGAGAGATTCCTTCACTTTCTGAAGTTGCTCCTTCGGTGCAGGCTTTTCAGCTGCTCTTCAGAGTTATGTCCGGATACGGCCCTTTTACCTGAAAGCTTCACTGTAAATTATGATCGATTTACAACTTTCTTCTTCGGTGTCTATTCAAATCGACTTATTCGATTTGAATGGCCATGTGCGATTCGCCTGCGGCGAATACTCGCACGGCACTCAAATCGTTGAACGAACGGTTTTGGGTTTTGGCAATTCACTTGAGCACCTAACCTCATTTGCATAGCAAATGTCTGGTAGGTGCCATACAGAAATTCCCTGGCTTTAGCCAGACTGGAATTTTTCAGTTGCCGTAACCGGAAAACCGTAGGCGTCAGTGGGGGACTGACGCCGTCGTTCAAATCGACTGATTCGATTTGAATAGAGCTCTCCCGTATCCATCATCCATATATTTAGCTTCTTATTTTCTGCTTTTCTGCTCTTCCTGTTCAATGAAACAAAAAAGCAGAAAGCTGACGCCTTCTGCTCTGTTATTAACCTGAGAGATTCCTTCATTTTTTGAAGTTGCCCCTTCGGTGCTACGCTTTCCAGAGTTATGTCCGATTACGGTCCCTTTTACCTGAGATCATCACTGATAATATGGCTTATTATCAGCTTATTCCTTCGGCGCCGCATTCTGCGCGGACTCTCCCGCATTCATCATCCATCTATATTATTTAATTTTGCTTATGGATGCTTTTTTCTCCCAAGCATTCCCATAAGTTTAGGTCATTATATAATCTGCCGTTCAGATTGTCAACCGCATTGAGATAATATTGTAAAAAAATTGTAACAGTTAACGACGTAAAGATATTTTTAAACCAGAAAGCCCACGCTAAGACCGGTGCGCCCATTGCGCCTGGGTCTGCTTCCGATACTGCCCCGGCGTTACCCTTTCCATCTGCTTAAAGATTTTATTAAAATAACTCTGGTCGCAAAACCCCACCCGATTGCAGATTTCCACAATGTTCAACTCCGAACGGCAGAGGAGGTCTTTCGCTTTTTCGATACGGATGCCGTTTAAATAAGAACGGAAATTACAATTCATCTCTCTGTTGAAAATGCGGCTCAAATGCGAAGGGTTCACATAAGCGTATTTTGCCGCATCGCCTAAGGTGATATTTTCCGCATAATTGGCGGTCACAAAATTAAGGATGGAAACGATGAGATTGGAGCATTGCTCATGTTCGCTGAAATCATCGCTCTCTTGGCGGCTTCGCGTATCGATATGATCGGCATGGACCAGGCTGGACATGATTTCCGACAAGGCGATGACATGATTGATGTCGCCGGAAGGATAGGTGGACAACTCCTCCAAAAGAAGGGGAATATACTCCTCTTTCGGATTCCAGTAGGGAATCAGCACTTTTTCCAGATAGACTTCCGGTTTATAGGTAAGGATGGGGCCGCCCTGCAAAGCGGCAACCAGCTGATTGTCCTCAAAAACAGGAACAATAATATTGAAAAAGTCATAGGGACAGCGATAAATGATCTGCCGGTTTATATTCGCGGTCATTGTGCATAGATTGTAGACATGGTCAAAAGAGGCGTCGATCCCGGTAATGCTGCGCATCCTCTGACATAAGCAATTGTTCAAGTGGTTTTTGGGGATTTCCACAAGCTTGCGATTGCCCAAATCAATGGCAAGGGTGCAGATATGTGTGGTTACATAAAACAATTCCCCAACATGACGGAGCTTTGACATGATAGCTGAACTACTCATCTCTCCCATCCTCCTTCCGGAATGTCCAAAAAACTTCCCCAGCTCCTGCTTTGTGTATTATGGCCGAAAAATCCCTTTATGCGCACTTCCTTTATTTTTTAAATATAC
>DATMXY010000263.1:0-2987 GCA_035561275.1 Anaerovoracaceae bacterium
TTATCAGAGGGTTCGAATTGAAAAATCAATGTTTTTCAAATTGCGCGATACCGAACGAATATCAATTGCTAAAGCGGCGGAAATGCTCGCGCTCAGAAATGACAAGAAAGAAGATGACGGCGGGGCAGATTTGAACGAGCGGCCAGGCAGCGTAGCCCAAGGGAAAGAGAAGCCTGTTTACTATATGCCTTTTCAGAAAGAGGACTTTTGCCGGACAGCAAGTGCAAGCGGGCAGTGGACGCCCGATTTTGTAGATTCCCTGATGCTGTTCTATCAGTACAATGAAATGGTCATTCAGTATAAAAGGATTACGGGCAGAGCTAAGGATTGCAAGCAGAAACAGGAGGCAAATCATGCAAAACACGATTAAACTCAAAATAGAAACGTTGTCCAACCTGTTTATCGGCGGTGCGCCGTTGCCTTTTGAAATTGGCGGGATCGACCAGCAGACGATCATAGATCGGGAGGGATTTCCCTATATCCCCGGTTCTTCGATCAAGGGAGCGCTGCGCGCCATTGTGCGCGAGAACGACAGCGAAAAGGCGGGGGAGATCTCTGGACTATACGCCGCCTATCTGCAAAAAGAGAGAGAAACAAACAAGGAACGCATCCGGCAGCTTGCGGATGAAGAAGAGGCCTGGCAGAGAATCCTAAAGAGATATGACGATGTGGACAAAAATCTGTCTGCCGAATATCTCTTTGGCATCGAAGGCTTTAACAATACCCCCAAGCTGATTTTTAGTGATTTGATCCTGGCTGATAAAAAAAGCGAGTGCTTTTCCGTTGATATGAAGAATTCGATAGATACCAGCGGGGATGCCCCCGTTTCCAATCCGCGAACCTATAAGGCAGCGCGCGGCGGGCTGGTTTTTGAAGGCGAAATACGGTTATACAAAATAGAGTTGCTGGGAGAGGATGCTGTGGAGCTGTGCAAAAGCTACGTCATCGATAGTTTGATGAAGTTCAACAGCGGCGTTTATCGCCTGGGAAATTCGAAGAGCCGCGGATATGGAAAGGTGAGAGCGATTGTTGAAAGTGAGGACGAGGGGGTGAAAATATGAAGGCGTATAGAGTAAAGCTTGAATTAACGGGCGCTTTGACACAGTTGCCGGACTCTCAAAAGGTGTTTGGCACATTGGTGTATATGCTGGCGGAGAAGTATGGCGGCGAAAGGGCAACGATGCTGACAAGGACGCTTCTGAACCGAAAAGCTAGCATCGCGCTATCCAATGTAATGCCGTGGGGCTATTTGCCAACACCACAGGAGTATCTGACCGACCGCCTGGCGGAGGACGGCGGCGAGCAATCTGGCTTCAAGGACAAGCGCGCCGCCATCAAGAAAAGAAACTACATCACGATTGGGGATGTACATTCCGTCCTGAAGAATTCCGAAAGCCTTGAGGCGGTGTTTCCTTATGTAACGCTGCAACATCAGCAGCGGCTCCGCATTTCCATTGAAAGCATCCGCTATGGCATCGCGGAATTAGACAGCAAGCTCTATTCTGTGCCTGCCATCGAGCTGTTGGAGATAACAAAGGATGCTACAGACAAAGAGCAGACAAAAGCCGTGAAGACGTTCTGCTTTTACCTACAAGCGGACGGCAGTGGGATCGTCGGCGATTTGTTGGACATGCTCGATGAAGCGACGGATGCAAGGCGAACGGTGATACTGGGAAAAAGGGCGTCACAGGGCCTGAACACCTTTGAATTGTGTAATATGATCGAACAGGACGTCGGGCAGGCGCCCGCAGGTTTTTTCCTGAACACGGGCATGCTGCTGCCGGACAAAATCGATTTTGCGTCTTCGACATTAAAGTTGTTTACGTCGGAGCGGCGTCCCTTTGAAATGGTCGGCGGATGGGACCAGAAGGTCATCAAGCATTTCATCAGTTTCATTGCCGAAGGCAGCATCATATCTGCACCGGACGGGACAACAGCCGCGGGAAAATCGATCAAATCTTGTTTTAATGAAAATCGGGATATCGTTTTCGGCAACGCTTTTTTATATCCGGTAGCACTATAGGGGGGCGGGTATCCATATGGAAAAATTCATTTATAAGCTGACTACCTTATCCAGCCTGATTGTATCGCCCCGGGCCAGCAAGGCGTTTTATTTAGAATTAGAGGGATTCTCTTTGCAGGATATTCGGGACGGTAACCAGCAACGTAATAACGGCCAAACCTTGCTGGAAAAGGAAAAGCTGAAGGTTATCTACCCGTTTTATCAGTACGGTGAATATACTAAATACGCTCCCAAAAGCGCGGTATATTATCTGCCAGGCAGTTCCATAAAGGGTGCGCTGCTTCAGGGAGAATCCGCACCGGGAGGCTTCATGGCGGACGATATACCGGTTCCCAATGACGGCATTGTATTGCGCAACATCCATAAAGCACAGTACCTTAACGAACAGGGAAACGGAGCTTGCTTCGGCCCGTTTTTTGAAAACGTAGGGGTCGAGATGATAAAAGATGAAGTCGAACTGACGGGCGAATTCTACATAAAGGACAGAGGGTCGGCAGAAGCGCTTATTCAAATGGCGAATGAGTCGACAAAGGTCAAGCTGAATCAAATGTTGACATATCTGCGCGAGCTCAGAACAAGAAACTATGTCGCGGACGACCTTAACACCGGACTCGATAAAGCTGGGCATCGTCTATCTGATTTGCTAAATGACAAGAATATACTTTTGCTGGGGGGATACAAGGGGTTGCTCCATTCGATGCAGATTAAAGACCCTCAACAGGAGCTTGCCGGCGCGGTTTTTCTGGACCCCAAAACCACGTTGCCGCATGGTCTTGCAAAAATAGAAGTGCTTTCTGTATAATGGGATAGAGGAATCCCGAAAATCTTTGGCGCATACTTGACATGCGGGCTGTCTGCCAGCGCTTTGCGGTCAGGGGCGCTTTTTTGCGGGAACGTAAAACGCCGGATCACGGCGGAGTCGGGATATCAGGCCGGAATAGAAGGCATAACATGATGGTAGGAG
>DATMXY010000264.1:0-5592 GCA_035561275.1 Anaerovoracaceae bacterium
TATTAACGCTGTACTTGTCAACCTTTTTTTCTGTCCGGCGACGCGATTGCCTCTCCCATTTCAAAAGCTTTCCCGCAATCAAGCGGGAACACCTCTTTTCGTCTCCTGGCCTTTTCTTCCGCATTGAACCGCGAAGCTTCATATTTGGAATAATCGTCGAACTGGTACGTATCCGTCACGTATAATGACTGTACGGGGCTGAAGGCCCTCGAAATAAAACTTTCAATATTTTCAAACATAGGCCTGTAACCAGGCAGATCCAGGTACTCTTCCGGGACGTTCATCGTATAGATCAAGCCGCATGAAATTTTTTTTGACAGAAGCATCGTACGATTTTCGTCGTAGACAAGATACTGAAAGATGAGCCGTTCCAAAAAGGATCGCATCTCTCCCGTAACCTCGACTAAATAAATGGGGGATCCGAGGATGATCCCATCCGCCTCTTCAATTTTTTGCAGCACCGGTTTGAGACCGTCGTTTACCGCACACTTTCCGTAACTTTTGCCGCCTTTTCGCTTACAGGAAAAGCAGCTGATACAGCCTTTATAATCCAGATCATACAGATGGATCAATTCCGTTTCAGCCCCTTTGGAAGCGGCGCCATCCAATGCGTGTTTCAGCAAAGTCGCCGTATTCCAATCTTTTCTTGGGCTTCCGTTTATACCGATTATCTTCATATCAATCCCTCCTGATTAAACATATAACGCAAGTATAATGAATACTATAATACTACTTATATTATTATGCAAGGAGGTAAAGCATCGGTTGACGATGCCCTATCAACCAAAATGGAATGTATCATGGTCCCTACCGGGCAGCATCAGCTTCCTCCGCTTCCATACGACTACTGCTCCCTTGAGCCCGTCATCAGTGAGAAAACACTAAAATTACACCATGACATACACCATAAGGCGTATGTTGACGGACTGAATCTCGCGGAAAACAGCCTTGCGGAGTCGCGTAAAAGGCAGGATTTCCAGTTTTTGAAATACTGGGCGAACGAACTGGCCTTCAACGGTTCCGGAAACATTCTGCACAGCATCTACTGGACGGTGATGGCGCCGCTGAAAATGGGAGGAGAGCCCGGGCCGCATACGCTGTATTATATCGGCTGTTACTTCGGAAGCTTCAATGCGTTTAAAAACCAATTCAAAAATGCGGCGGCCAAAGTGGAGGGGTCCGGCTGGAGCATCCTGACATGGCAGCCCACATGGAACAGAATGGAGATCCTTCAGGCCGAAAAACACCAGAACCTGACTCAGTGGAGCGGAATCCCCATCCTCGTCTGCGACGTCTGGGAACACGCATACTATCTGGATTATCAGAACGAGCGTCAAAAGTACATCGATTCCTGGTGGCAACTGATCAACTGGTATGAAGTGGAACGCAGGCTGCTCCTCGCCGTGAACGGGCGGGTGCCGCTCACATTGATGCAGGAATAGAGCAAAACATCTGATCGTCATTTTATAGCTTTCTGCCTCTCTCCGATTTTACTTAAGATATCGCCCATATCATCCAGCGCTCGCTTCAGCTTTACGAGGTCGGGATCGTCAAGGAGCGCTAATCTGCTTTCGATAAAAGCAGCGACTTCCTCCTTGTGACGGCTTAAAAAATCCAGGCCTTTCGGCGTCAGAGCGACATTAACGACACGTCTGTCGTTAATGTCGGCAGACCGTTCCACAAGCCCGTCGGCACACAGCCGATCCACGGTTGTAGTCAGATTCGGTTTTGAAACAAATGAGGAGGCAGCCAGATCCGTCATTGAGACGGGCCCCCCCTTGGATTTCAGCCACCCCAACACGTGCATGCATCCCGGGGGGAATTCGCCTTTTTCCCGTTCCCGATCCCGCATGGGCTTCATAAAGTGAGCTGCCGCCAGAAATCTCAGCCTGATCAGCGACTCGCTAGCAGCTTGCCTCAATTCAATACTCATTTTTTATCCTCCTCTGCGTCCGGATTAGTTGTAAATTGACTGTTATAAAGTTCCGCATAAAATCCTTTTTTACGGATCAGTTCCTCATGGGTCCCCTGCTCCACAACGCTGCCGTTTTTCATAACCAGGATCAGGTCCGCATTTTTAATTGTAGAAAGACGATGGGCAATCACGAAACTGGTTCGTCCCTTCATCAGTTCAGCCATCGCTTTCTGTATCAGCGCTTCCGTTCTCGTATCGACGCTGGACGTGGCTTCATCCAGGATCAGGATGGGCGGATCCGCGAGGAGCGCCCTGGCGATGGTCATGAGCTGCTTTTGCCCCTGCGAGATATTGGAGGCTTCTTCATTTAATACCGTTTCATATCCCATCGGCAGGGAGCGGATAAAATGATCCGCGTGGGCTGCCTTTGCCGCCTCGATGATTTTCGCCTGATCCGCGTCTTCCAGGCTGTATCCGATATTCTCCATAATAGTGCCCTTATAGAGCCAGGTGTCCTGGAGCACCATGCCGAACAGGCCTCTTAAATCCCCACGTGTCATTTGGATGATGTCGGTGCCGTCGATGGTGATCCTGCCGCCGTTCAATTCGTAGAAACGAAGAAGAAGATTTACCAGCGTCGTCTTACCGGCCCCCGTAGGGCCTACGATCGCCACCATCTGGCCCGGTTTCACCCGAACGTTCATATCGTCGATGAGCGGGACATCCTCCTTGTACCGGAAGCTCACATGTTCAAACCTGACTTCTCCCCGGATCGCATTCTTATCGACGGGGACGGCGGCGGCGGCGTCCGGCAGCTCCTCCTCCTCGTCCAGCACTTCAAATACCCGTTCCGTGCTGGCAATGGTGCCCTGTATCACGTTCGCGATATTGGCGGTCTGGACAATAGGCTGGGTGAAGTTTCGCATATACTGAATAAACGCCTGGATATCGCCTACGTCGATTGCCTTTTTCGCTACCAGCAATCCGCCGACGATACAGATGAAAACATAGCCCAGATTATTTACAAAGTTGAGGGCCGGCATGATGATGCCCGACATGAACTGGGCCTTCCATCCGGCGTGATAAAGCTCTTCATTGACTTTCTGAAACTGCTCGACGGACTCCTTTTCATGCCCGAACACCTTAACGATCCTGTGGCCGGTATACATTTCCTCCACATGGCCGTTGAGCTCACCCAGGTATTTCTGCTGATTCTTAAAATATTTCTGCGATTTTTTCGCGATGAAAACCGTCAGTACGGCGCATACCGGCAGTGTCACAAGGGCGATGATCGTCATGACCGGGCTGATGGAGATCATCATGATCAGGATCCCCACTACGGTTACCACGGAAGTGATCAACTGCGTCAGGCTCTGCTGCAGCGTGGTTGCGATGGTATCCATGTCGTTTGTGACACGGCTGAGGATCTCACCGTGGGTCCTGCCGTCAAAGTATTTCAGCGGCAGCCGGTCCAGCTTCTCTTTTACCTCATTGCGCATCACATAAACCGTTTTCTGGGATACGCCGGACATGATGTACGACATGGCGTAACCGGTGAGGAAGCTGATAAGATACAGGAAGACCATCAATAACAGGATCTTCCCGATATATCCGAGATCAAACAGCGGTACAGGCGCGCTCCTGAGCGCTTCTATGACCGAAGCCGGCTGGTTCTGCTGGATCGCGGCCTGTATCTTGTAAAAATACGTATACTGAGCGATGACGCCCTCCGCGATCTTTGTCGTAGCCTTTCCCAAAATTTTCGGGCCGAATATGGAGAAGACCGTGCTGACGACGGCCAGGATCCCCACCGCGATGAATCTCGTTTTCTGTGGGGCGAGATAGCCGACCAGCCTTATTAATGTTCCTTTAAAATCCTTTGCTTTTTCAACGGGCATCGACATCCCGCCGGCAGGGCCGCCGCCAGGACCGCCAAAACGCCTTCCCGGTCTTCTTTCCGGCTGTCTGTTGTTTTCTTCTTTACTCATATGCCTTCATCTCCTCCTCAGACAGCTGAGACGATACGATCTCGCGATAAACCTGGCAGCTTTTCATCAGGTCCCTGTGCCTGCCCATGCCCGCCAGTTCCCCCTCGTCCAGGACCAGGATGCGGTCGGCGTCTATGACGGTGCTCACGCGCTGGGCGACGATAATGACGGCGGAATCTCCCGTTTCCTTTTTCAAAGCTGCGCGCAGCAAAGCGTCGGTCTTGAAATCCAAGGCGGAAAAACTGTCGTCAAAGATATAGATTTCCGGCTTTCTCACAAGGGCTCTCGCAATGGAAAGCCTCTGCTTCTGACCGCCGGATACGTTGGTCCCTCCCTGGGCTATGGCGGTGTCAAAGCCTTCGGGCATTTCTGAAATAAAGCCCGCAGCCTGGGCGACTTCCGCCGCGTGACGGACTTCTTCATCCGTCGCCGCTTGATTGCCGTAGCGGATATTATCGGAAACGCTTCCGGTAAAAAGCACCGCCGTCTGGGGTACAAATCCGATTTTGCTGCGGAGCGCGCTCTGGGTAAGCTCCCTTACATCCACGCCGTCCATCAGGACACTTCCCTCGCTGACGTCGTAAAATCTCGGAATCATGTTCACAAGGGTGGATTTCCCGGATCCGGTCCCGCCGATGATCGCGGTGATCTCTCCCGGGCCTGCTTCAAAGCTGATATGGTCAATCGCCGGCGCCTCCGCTCCCGGATACCGGAAGGATACGTTATCAAATTTAACATGGCCTTTTTGTCCGTCGGTCAGCAGCCTGGCCTCCTCCGGGTCAACGATCTCCGGCTTCATTTCAAGCACCTCGTTGATACGCTCCGCTGAAGCCTGCGCTCTCGGTATCATGACAAACATGATGGCGACCATAATAAAGGAGAACATGATCTGCATCGCGTACTGGATAAACGCCATCATATCGCCGATCTGCATGCGGCCCTGGGCGATCCTTACCCCGCCGAACCAGACGATGGCGATTGAAGTCAGGCTCATGATCAGCATCATCATCGGCTGCATGACCGCCATGGTCTGGTTGACCTTGATGGACGTGTCGGTCAGGTCTCCGTTGGCGTCCTTGAATCGCTCGTGCTCATGGACGAGCTTGTTGAATGCCCTGATCACGCGGATACCGGTCAGGTTTTCCCGCAAAACCATATTCAGCCGATCCAGCTTTTTCTGAATGGATTTGAAAGCCGGCATCACGGAAACGGCCATCGTTACGATAAAGATGATCAAAACCGGGATCACGACCAGCAGGATCACCGTCAGTCCTTTATCCCTGGAAACCGCCATGATGATTCCGCCGACGCACATGATCGGCGAAAAGATCATAAAGCGAAGCATCATGACCAGCACGGTCTGTACCTGGACGATGTCGTTGGTGGTACGCGTTATAAGCGAGGCTGTGCCAAAATTATCGAATTCATGGAGTGAGTAATTCTCCACGCGGGTAAATATCCTATTCCTCAGGTTTTTCCCCAATCCCAGCGCGACTCTCGCCGAAAAGAAAGAGCCGGTAATGGAACATGCGGTACTGGCCAGTGCAACGAGCAGCATATAGGCCCCGTAAGTGAGGATATACCGCGTATCGCCCTGCATCATCCCGTTGTTTACCACATCCGACATCAGGGTCGGCAGAGCGAGCTCCGCCATGGCCTGACCGGAAATAAACACGACGATAAAAAATA
>DATMXY010000265.1:0-13811 GCA_035561275.1 Anaerovoracaceae bacterium
GCATTAAATAATACAATTCATAATTTGAGGATAATGTGTGGCCGAAAATTTCCGGTTTGGGAATATTGTGGATGCCGCGGGGACCGCTGGTAACCGGCTCCCAGTTATTGATCACAATACGGATGATCTCTCCGAATCCGGCGGTGGCAAGACCCAAATAAGGCCCTTTCATCCGTAAAGCCGGAATCCCGAGGAACGTGCCGACCAGCGCGGCCAATAAGCTGCCTGCAATCACTGATCCGAAGAATCCTAAATGCGCATTGACTGCAGCCAGGCTGTATCCGTAAGCTCCCAGGGCCAGAAAGCCCGCATGCCCGAAGGAGAACTGCCCCGTATATCCGGTAATCAGGTTTTGACCGTGGGCGGCAATGGCATAAATGAAGACGACTGCCAGCAGATGGACATAATATTTTGTCGTGATCAGAAAAGGGAGAATTAACAAAATAATTAAAAATACTGTCAAACCGATATTCTTTTTGTTTGTTAATATAGGATTAAGCTTTTGCATTATGTTTCCCCCCCTTCTTAACTTTCTTCGTTCTTTTTCCCATAATGCCTTCCGGCTTCAAGCAGAGCACGACCAGCATGATGATAAAGGCTACGGCGTCCTTGTATTCAGAACCCATAAAGCCTGAAACCAGATTTTCCGCCGATCCGATAAACAGGCCCCCTACGATGGCGCCCATCATATTGCTGAAGCCTCCGACAACAGCCGTGGCGAACGCCTTCAGCGCTACCGCCTGCCCCAGGCCCGCGGTTACGAGATAAACGGGAGCCAGCAGCAATCCGGCGACGCAGCCCAGCGAGGACGCAACCATAAATGTCAGCATGTCGGAAAGGCCTACGTTAATACCGATCGCGCCGGCATATTCCCTGTCCTGCGCCACGGCCCGCATTCCCGTTCCGACTTTGGTCCTTTCAAGAACCAGCGTCAGGACGATTACCAGGATAAAAGCGGTACCTAAAATGTAAAAATTTCTGATCGGTATGATTGCCCCAAAGAGTTCTACAGTTTTTCCCTTGAAGATATCCGGGAAAGCAAAGTTTTCAGATCCCCAGATCACATTTGCCAAGTTGATCAAAACTACCTGCAGGCCGATCGAGGCAATAATAAAATTCTCTCTTGTGGCACGTTTGAAGAACATATACTGGTACATCGTGCGCTGTATGATCGCTCCGATAATACAGCCGCAAATCAGCACAAGAATAAATGTCAGCCAGTAAGGCAGCCCCAAAACCACAAAGAAGGTCAGGCTTAAAAACCCTCCAAGCATGACCATTTCACTGTGGGCAAAGTTCAGAACCCCCATGGCATTCCAAATCATAACATGTCCCAGTGCAACAAGCGCGTACATACTGCCCGCCGCGCAGCCGGAGATCAGCAATTGTAACAGAAGACCGAAATCCATAAATTTTCCTCCGTCGTTATTTTTCATAATCAAGGATAACAGGTCAGCCCGTTATCCTTGATTGTTGTGTATTGTCGTTGATGTTCAGGATATTGTTACCGGCATCTTTTACATGGTGGAAAGGAATTCAAGCTTTCCGTCTTTCCAGATACCGATACTGTTTGAATTCGCGCCCAGACCTTCTCCTTTTTCATCAAAGGTGAACGTGCCTCCGGGAAGTTTTAAGTCTTTAATCCCATGGATTGCGGCAGCTACATCGGCTCCGCCTACGGACCCGGCGTTTTTAACAGCTTCTCCAAAAATCCTCGCGGCGGCGTGGGCTCTGGCTACATTATGATCCGGCAGATCGCTGTATTCCGCTACGAAACCTTGTACGAATTCCTGTACCATAGGATCCTGGTTTGTATTCATGAAAGCAACCAGAGCTTTTACGCCTTCCGCAAACTCAGGAGTAGCCGCAGCCATGTACTGCTGGGAAGCCAGCCCTGTTATCCCGACGATTTCAAAATCCAGGCCCATTTCCCTGGCTTGCTTGGTAAATGCGCTTGCTGCGGCCTCATAACTGTGAACCAGAATGATTTCGGGATCCGCTTTTTTGATATTGATCAACTGAGCGCTGAAATCGACGTCGGTTTCACTGAATGTTTCATTACAGACCACATCTACCCCAAGCTCTTTCAGCTTTGCAACAAAAGGTTTGGCGGCTCCCTGGCCGTAGTCTGAGCTGGCCGCGGCTACGCCGATTTTCGTATAGCCCTGCGATACCAGATATTCCGCAAGTCCCGCTCCGCTGATGGCGTCAGACACGGTACACCGGAAAACGTAGTCGCTGCCCTGTGATGTAAGATCCGGGCTGAAAGCCGTAACAAACATAGGAATTTCCGCCGCTGTCGCGATGGGCAGCACCGCCAGACACGGGCCGCTGTCGGAAACAATGAGACCGCTGACGCCGTCTTTTTGAATCAGTTTTTCCGCGGCGCTGGTGGCCTTGCTGGCATCGCCTTCCGTATCTTCATAGATTACATCAAAAGAAATATTCTCATAGCCTGCCATCTCTGCCATCTCTTTGACTGCATAATCTACGCCCTTGCGTATGTACTCTCCGCGGACGGCATTGATGCCGCTGAAAGGAGCTATGACGCCTAATTTAAAAGTGAGCTGATCTGCCTGATCCGCGGCGTTTCCGTCGCCGTTGTCCGTTTCTGCAGGTTCCGAAGTACCTCCGCATCCTGCAAATGAGAATACGAGCAGCAATACAAGAAGTGTAGCGATTATTTTTGTTGTTTTCCTCAATTTCACGAAAATATCCTCCTTCAAATCATTTTTACCTACTCTTAGCCTTCCTTAGATAGCCTTGAAATACACTTTGTTTATTTTGGATTCTTTTTCATCGCCTCCTTTGCATCCGAATGGGATTACCCTCTCTTTTTCTGAGATTCCAGCGGCGGCGAAAAGACCCATACAAAGCGCAGTTCTTCGCTGCCGTCATTGATGATGCGATGGGCGACGCCCGGCGAAGCGATAAAAGAAGTTTCAGGTTCAATCCGGAACTCCCTTTCCCCGATAATCGCTTTTCCAAAGCCGCTGTATACAAAGAACAGTTCCTGCTCCGTTTCATGGATATGCATCTGATTACTGGTCCCGGGCGGCATACAATGGCAGCCCATGGCCACGCCTTCCACAACGGTTGAAGCCGGCGCAAGAGTCAGCCGGGAGTATCTCCCTTCTTCAAAACGGGTCACTTCGCCCTCCGTCGGCTTTACAAAATATTGATTCTCCACAAAATTTCACATCCTTTTCATAGGATATTGCCCATACCCCGCGGTGAAAGTCTTACATCAGCTGCGGATTTTCCATATACCCGCAGACCGTATCCAGAAATTGAGCTCCCCCCGCTCCGTCTATCAGCCGGTGGTCAATGGACAGACTTAAAAACATCATTGGAGCAACGGTGATCTGACCCTGCTTTACCACAGGCTTTTCGACGATGCGGCCAAGCCCGAGGATCGCTGTTTCCGGCTGATTGATGATCGGAGTGAACATATCGACTCCCATCATTCCCATGCTGCTCACCGTAAAGGTGCCTCCTGAAAAATCCTCTGCCGTCGTCTTGTTATTTCTGACCCTTGCGGCCAGCTCTTTCATTCTCAGTGAAATTTCGTCCATACTGATCTGGTCTGCGTTGTGGATCACGGGAACCATTAAACCGTTGGGCGCCGCTACGGCGATTCCGATATTGATCTCCTGCCAGTTGGTGATATTGCCGTCTGTCAGGCTCGTATTCACTTCCCTGTGCTTCGTCAACGCTTTTGCACAGGCCTGAATCGCGTAATCCGTAACGGTATGCTTTATAGAGGTATGAAACAGATTCGCGCTGTTCCGCAGCGAAACGATAGCGGAAACGTCGATTTCACGGCACATGGTGACATGCGGCGCGCTGTGTTTACTGTTGACCATGGATTCCGCAATGATCCTGCGGATCCCGGCCAAAGGCCGGACCGCTGCCGCGGTTTTTCCCGCTGGGGCAGTCTTCGGAGCCGCGGGCTTTGCCGTTATCCCGTCCCGCATACTTTGGCTCCCGTCCTGAGCGCTTACGGCGCCGCCGGATATCCCCGCCGAAGATGATTTACGGCTGTTGAGCCAATCCGTTACTTCCGCGGTGGTGACTCGCTTTTGCCCCCGGAAGTTTGCTTCTATTTCCGATAAATCCAATCCCATTTCTTTCACTGCGCGACGGGCGGCCGGCGTCAGTGGGGACGCCTCCGGTGATTTCGAGTCGTTACCCCGATCTTCCGTACCTGCCGTGCTAGCGCCTTCTGCCTGCTCCGTTTTTTCCGCCGGCGCCGGAGCCTTCGCCCCGCCTGCCTCAATCACTTCACCGGCAGCCCCAATATAGGCGATAGGCTTCCCCACCTCTAGGGTAGAATTCTCAGGAGCCAATATTTTAAGCAGGATGCCGTCTGCGGGCGCTTCTTCCTCAGATACGATTTTGTCCACAGATATTTCAACGATGACTTCGCCTTTCTTTACGGCCTCTCCTTCCTGCTTGCGCCAGGAAACAACGGTGCCTTCGGTCATAGTCAGGCTAATTTTTGGCATGATAATTTCAATAGCCATAATTCACCTCTTTTTTACTCAAATAATTTTTTTACTGCCGTTACGATTTTGTCCTTATTGATCAGGAAAGCGGTCTCCAGGGGTTTTGTGTAAGGGATCGGTGAAAATTCGCTGCCTACCCTTAAAACGGAAGCTTCCAAATAATCAAAGGCTTTTTCAACAATGATGCTGGCGATTTCTGCACCGAAGCCTCCCTGCAGCACCGCCTCATGGGCTACGACTGCCCGGCCGGTTTTTTTGACCGACTCAATAATGGTGTCGCTGTCCAGCGGAGAGATGGTGCGAGGATCGATGACCTCCGCGTCGATGCCTTCCTTCGCCAGCTCTTCGGCTGCCTGCAGCGCCATAGGAACCGCCGTGGAAATCGCGATGATGGACACGTCCTTGCCCTTCCTTTTTACGTCGGCTTTTCCCAATTCGATCAGGAATTCCTCCTCGGGCAGCGAATTTTTGGTTCCGTACAGCGTCTTGCTCTCCAGAAAGACAACAGGATTGTCGTCGCGGATCGCCGCCTTCAGCAGGCCGTAAGCGTCGTAAGCGCACGACGGCAAAACGACCTTCAATCCCGGTACATGGGCAAACCATGCCTCCAGGCTCTGGGAATGCTGAGCCGCGGTGTTCAGCCCGCCGCCCTGGGGTCCACGGATCACCATGGGCACTTTATTTTTGCCGCCTGACATAAAGCGGATCTTGGCGGCCTGATTGACAATGGGGTCCATGGCGCAGGTGGCAAAATCCATGAACATCAGCTCTGTGACCGGACGCAGTCCAGCCAGGGCCGCTCCCACGCCTGCGCCTATGATTGCCGATTCCGAGAGCGGCGTATCGATCACGCGCCCCGGAAAATCAGCCAGCAATCCTTTTGTAACCTTGAAGGTGCCGTCCCAGATGCCGATATCTTCCCCCATCAGGAAGACGTTTGGATCCCGGGTCATTTCTTCCCGCAGCGCTCTGTTCAACGCCTGTACATATGTCAATTCTTCCATTGGCTTCTACCTCCATTCCATGTTTCCGCCGGATGGGGCGTATACGTAACTCAAGCTGTCTTCCGGTTTTGGAAATGGGCTGTCAATGGCAAATTGCAAAGCTTCCTCAAACTCAGCGTCTACCTGGGCTTCTCTTGCTTCCAGTTCCGCTTCGGTTACCCCTGATTTCAGCAGTTTATTCTTTAACGCTTTGATCGGGCATTTTTCCTTCCAGGCTTCAAGTTCTTCCGTTGTCCGGTATAAGCCCTGGTCGTTGGTCGAATGGCCCTTCCATCGATAGGTAATACACTCGATCAAATAAGGTCCTTCCCCGGAACGAACCCTGTCCACTACCCTTTTCACCGTCTCGTAAACCAGTTCAACATCGTTTCCGTCAATGGTCTCGGCGGGAATCCCGAAACCTTCCGCGCGCTTCGCGATGGATTCGACTTTGGTGGAATTGGCAAAAGAAGCCGAAACAGCGTAATTATTGTTTTCACAGAGAAAAATCATCGGAAGATTTTTTACCGCCGCAAAATTCATCGCTTCCATCGTTGCGCCCTGGTTTGCCGCGCCGTCGCCGAAAAAGCAGACCGCGATCCTTTTTTCACCGCGCAGAACGCTGGCTAAAGCGGCCCCGGCAGCGATGGGCGCGCCTGCTCCGACAATGCCGTTTGCTCCAAGATTGCAGCTTCCCTGGTCCGCAATATGAGCGGATCCCCCGTTGCCGCGGCAATATCCCGTCTCTTTGCCCAGCAGCTCCGCAAGGATAAATTTCAGATTGCCGCTCTTTGATAAGCAGTGGCCGTGTCCTCTGTGATTGCTGGTTATGTAATCATCAGGCTGCAAATTGGCGCATACTCCGACGGAGATCGCCTCCTGCCCGATATATTGGTGGCTGAATCCAAACATCAGTCCCGTTTTCAATAACGTATTAATATTTTCGTCCAGCTTTCTGATCGAAAGCATCTCGCTGTACCAGCTTAAAAGCTGCTCGGTTTTTTGACTCATTCCTTCACCTCATATTTTTTGGCCATCGTTTTTGTCATCTTTTCGGTCCGAAATAAAAGTTTGGAAGTCCTTCGTAATGGGTATTTTCGGAAGGATAATCCGGTAAAGGCATTCCATGCTCGCGGTACCATTCGATACGGATCAGATTCGCGAACTTTTTCCGTTCCAGTCCCGTATGGTTGATAATCATTTTTTCATCGACGTGATCAGCCGTAACGTATCCCGCGGCAATGGCGGCGTTGAAAATTTCCTCTCCTTTTTCCGTGCGGACCATGGCTGCGTTGTGGGCCATCTTCTTATCGATATGCTGCGTCTCGCCAAGGGAGATGTCGGCCAGCTCCGCGCTGTAATCCCAGCAGATCCGACATCGCGGTCTTGTGTGCATCCAGATGAAGGTCAGCTGATCGGGATAAGGAATGGAATACTTCTCGCCTGCTTTGTCCCAGACTGTGAAAGCGCCGGGATAAAGTCCTTCGCGGTAAGAAACTCTTGCTACATTTTCAAGGGGAACGCCAAGCCTCTTGGTGATAATGTGTTCAACTCCCCTGGTGAACCTGTTCTCGGCGCACAGCAGCCCGATGGTGAATACGATGCTTTTCGCCAGCGCGGACTCCGGCATATAATGCTGTACTTTCCTGATCCCGTGGATCACACAGGGCAGGCCTACGACAGCCACGCGCATTTTTTTCTTTACGGTTTCCTTCAGAAGGTCGTTGACGCTGCAGTGCGTGTATTTCGAGCCTTGCGTCGCCAGGACTTCTTCCTTTGTGGTAGAAAGCACCGGGACCGGGACCCATGGCTTTTCCTTGTCAAAGGAAACTCCGATCACGCCGTCGATCAATCCTTTTTCCAGGGCATAGATCTGAAGAGCCGCCGCGGTACCGCCGCTTGCGCCGCTTATCATAATCTCCTCATCGGCGCATTTGGACACATAACAATTGCGATATAAGCCGAGGAGGTCTGCATGTTCATTTTTTTGAGTACCGAATAATTCCTTTTCCAGCTCGGGCACGCCTGTTTTCTGTCCGGGGCAGCAGGCGTAGCAGATCCCGCAGGAGATACATTTTTCCTGATCCGCGATCGGCTCTTCCACTTCCATATGCAGAACATCCTTGTTGCATACGGCGACGCAGGTACCGCAGGCGGTGCATAAACCTTTATCGATGATGTCCCGATTAAGATCCCCTACCGTTTTCCCTTTAAATTCCTTCAGACTCTGTAATTCCATTTTTTTTACTCCTTTCCTTTTTGGGCAATTACGTCCTTACAAAGTGTTACTTTCGTTTATAACTTCAAATTTACTGTTCGACTTGTTTTCCGCTGTTCAACATTTTATTGGTGTATGGGGCTTCCCGACGCAATATGGGCCGCCTCCATCACCGCCTCGCATACCGTGGGATGCGGATGGATCGTAGCCGCTATCTCCGCGGCTGTCAGTTCCATATTCAAGGCCAAAGCAGCCTCGCCTATGATATCTGCTGCGCGTTCTGCCAATATATGGATTCCAAATATTTCTCCGCTTTCCTCGTTATAAATCAGCTTGACCAGTCCGTCCGTCTCACCTGCCACCACTGATTTTCCATTGCCTCTCATTGGAAATCTGGCAACTTTATACGGCAGGTTTTTGGCCTTGGTGGCTTCTTCCGTCATTCCCGCCGACGAGAGTTCAGGAACCGTGTAAACACAGGATGGAACAACTTTAAGATTGACATGGGACTTTACTCCCAATGCCTGTTCCGCGGCAGCGATACCCTGCGCAGAAGCAAAGTGAGCCAGTTGAATACCGCCGGCGACGTCGCCGATGGCAAATATATTTTTAACGTTTGTCTGCATCGTGTCAGGGTCCGCCGGTATCCCCTTTTCGCTGAACCGAAGGCCGGCCTTCTCCGGCTGCAGCCCGTCCAGGCAAGGCTTGCGCCCGGCGGCAAGCAAAATGAGATCAGCAGCGGGCGCCTGCTCTTTTCCTCCGGACTCGATCACAACGCGGCTTTTCCCTTCGGCTGTTCTGATCTCTTTGACGGTTGCCGACGTGATGACCGTAATCCCGTCTCTTCTCAGCTTTTCTTTTAAAATGGCGACCAATTCCCGGTCAAAGGGCAGCAGAATGTCATCCATTACTTCGAGGACCGTAACCTTGCTCCCCAGGCAATGGAATACGCTGGCCAGTTCAATTCCTACTACCCCGCCTCCGATCACCACAAAATTTTCCGGGATCTTTTCCGTATTGAGGATTTCATTGCTGCTGACGCATAAGCTCATGTCGCCGGGCAGGGTAATGTCCCGCACCTGAGAGCCTGTGGCGATGATGATTTTGTCGGAAGTGATCCGGTCTTCGCCGACCCGAATCGTATGCTCGTCGACAAAAGCGGCAGTGCCCTTGAAAACCTTAATATTGTTTTTCTTCATCAAATATGTAACGCCGCTCACAAGCCGGTCTACAGCCTGATTCTTCTTAACGACAAAATTCGCCAAATCGGCCTTAAGTAAGCCGGCATCAATACCATAATCGCCGGCGTTCTTTTTCGTTTCATAAAATTTTTCCGCGGAATTCAGCAATGATTTTGTCGGAATACAGCCTTTGTTCAGACAAGTTCCGCCCAGCCTGTCCCTTTCCGCCAGGGCTGTTCTTGCCCCCAGCTGCGCGGCTCGGATCGCCGCGACATATCCGCCGGGACCGCCTCCGATGACGATAACATCAAAATCATATGTACTGGTCTCTGACATTTTTATTCAACCTCTCCTTGTGCGCCATGTTATATTTCTTCGGGTTTTCTGCCAAACTTATGCCGCTCCGTCTACCAGTCTATAGCTGTTCCGTAGTAGACCGCCTTCACCATTTTGGCCATTTCGTCTCTTGTCATCTTCACGGGATTCAAGGCCGTCGCACCCAGCATGGAATGATCGGTGATCTCATCAAAGTCTCTCAGAAAATCCGCCTCACTTAAGCCCATTTCCTGAAAACTGTGAGGTACGTCCAGTTTTATTTTTAATTTTTCCGCTTCTTCTATGATGTTTTTCACACCTAGATAATCCGATAAAATACGGAGCTTCCCGGCTGCCTCCGGATCTCTTTTGTTATATTCCATGACATAAGGCAGGATGATGGCATTTGCGATACCATGGCCAAGATTGTACATCGCCCCGTAAGAATGCGAAATACCGTGTACCATTCCGAGACCGACGTTTGCAAAGGCAATCCCCGCCACCGCCTGATAGTAATGCACCTTTTCCCGGCTCTCCACAGACGCTGTCGAAGAAGATTCCGGCAGCCATTTGAACAGGCCTTCTATGGCGCCCCTGGCAAATATTTCGGTAATATCGTCCAGGCCCGGATTTGTATATGCCTCGATGGCATGCGTCAAAGCGTCCATTCCCGTTTCGGCCGCAATGTTCGGGGGCATGGTAAGCGTAAGATCCACGTCGAGAATCGCGTAATCCGGTTTATACGCGGGAGTTTTTAAAGCGACTTTGATGTTTTTCTCCGTGTCCGTATAGACCACGACCTGAGTCATCTCAGTGCCCGTACCGGAGGTTGAAGGCACTGCTGCAAATTTTACATTTTTTCTTTCCTGCGGTAAGTTGCCGGGATCGATGTTATCAAAATTCAACTCGGGATATTCTAAAAATAATGCCATGGCCTTAGCCGCATCAATGGCGGAACCGCCCCCGATACCTACTACCAGATCAGGCTTTTCCGCTTTCATGATTTCCAGGCCCTTCCATATTTCCGTCGTTGACGGATTCTTTCCAATCCCCTGATATACGGAAACTTTACCGCCGTTTTCTTCCAGATAGTTCACCGCTCTGTCGATCACGCCCGATTTCTTCATCGATTGCCCGCCGGTAACGATCATCGCCTTCTGAAAAGGAATATTTTTTAAATACTCCAGGGATCCGCGTCCAATTACGATCCCTTTCCCGTCCAGACTTAACTGCTTCATTTTCTTCCTCCTGTCCGCTCAGAATCATACTCCATTATTAATTTAAATTGTATTAAATTAATTTCATTCCACATTGTGGAATCGCATTCCATTTTTTCATTTTGATAATAGCACACATAAAATTCCTTGTCAACGTCATACTGGAAAATGACTGTGGAAAAGTATTCCTCAAAATGAGCATTGATTCCTATGTAAGGTTTTGTAGAAATCCGTTCAGTCACGGTTAAGTGATACGTGATTACTAACTACGATACGATAACCGTCAATGCCGACACCACCCTGGAAATCCCCGCCGGCAGGACTCTTACCATTTCCAACATCGCGTTCAGCGGAATCACGGTCAATGCGGGAAAAACCCTTACCATCACAGGGGACAGCGTCCTTGACATAAAAAACAGACAGACCGGAGCAAGCATGGGCATCAATAATTCAGGTACCGTCGAGCTTGCTTCCGGCACTGTGATCATTGAAAATACTTCCGGCTACGGGATCCATAACGCGTCGGGGGCAAGCCTGACGATAGACGGAGCCGCCGTCGAAATAAAAACCAGCGAGACCATGTCCGGCACAGGAATCCATAATCTGGGTACGGTGATCCTCCACTCGGGCAAAGGAAGCCTTGGCGCTGCTGGCAGAAACAGGAGACATCAGTGGCAGCGGCGGCAGGCTTGCGCCGAAGAGTACCACCGCCAGATCTGAGATGGCCCAGGTGCTCTACAATTTATTATCAAAATAACGAGGCGCTAAATGCCCCCTGCCTCGTTGAAACAAAAAATAAAGGGTAAGGACCGGTATTTTCGGTCCTTACCCTTCGTTATTTCGGGCGAATCAAAACAGTTTAATTTTTAAATTTCAGCGGCGTAGGCGCATCCTGCTTTTGTGTCGCCAGAGACACTGCCACCATGACGACCAGGGAGATCACCGGTGCAAAAACGGTGTAGTAATACCAGGTCAGCGGATAGGTGATGGACTCAAAGGAAAAGCCCTCCACGATCCCCGGCGCGATGACGCGGTAAGCGGCGCCTACGACCATGGCTGCGATAGCGCCCGTCGCGTTGGCCTTTTTCCACCAGAGTCCGAGGGTCAGCGGAATGAACAGACAGGCCAGGATCAGGTCGAAGGAAAACGCCGTCAGCAGATATACCTCGGGATAAACGATGCCGACGATCAGGGCCACCGCCGTCACCGCCAGGATCATCCATCTTGTCACCTTTAAGACGCTTTGATCGGAGGCGTCCGGCTTCATGGTATCCTTGTAGATATTTTTCGCAACGATGCTGGCCACGGAAAGCAGCGCCGCGTCCGCCGCGGACATGATCCCTGCGATCATACCCAGGGTGAAGATGACTCCCATGGTAGTCGGCATATACTGTTTGACCATCATCGGAATGACCATTTCAGCATCGCTGTCCAGGGCGGCGCCGTCCATGATTCCCTGATTGACGAGAGACAGGCCGATAATGCCGAGGAATACCGGAACCAGACCGACGATCCAGTAAAGCAGTCCGGCCGTCACCGCGGAATATTTGGCGGTCTTTTCGTCTTTAGACGCCATTGCCCTCTGCGCGAGATCAGGCGTACAAATGGAGCCGAGCCCTATGATCATCCATGCACCCACCCAGGGCAGGTATGCCGCAAAGGACACATCCTGTGGGAAGAAATTGAAGGACGTCTCGGGAACTGAGGCGACCACCGAATCCCAGCCTCCCGCCGCGTCCAGGGCGAAGGGCACGAGCAGGATGATTCCCGCCACGATGATGAAGGTTTGCCAGAAATCGGTAAGGGATACTGCCCACAGTCCGCCCAGCATGGTAAAGGCGACCATTACCACCAATGAAATGATAATTCCGACGAGATAGTCAATTCCTATCATGGATTCGAATATTTTTCCGAAGGAAATGACCTGGACCGCCGTCCAGAAGATGAAAGTAATGGCGATGGTAATGCTGACGATGAGCGCTGTGGTTTTGTTGTAACGGGTCATGAAAAAGTCGGCAAGGGTCAGGCCGCCCATCTTTCTCAAAATGGGCATATAGAACAGGCCTGCCAGCACAAGACATAAGCCTGCGCCGAAAGGATCCGGGATGACACCCCACGCGTATTCGTCGCTCCATATCCCGTTTTGATAGGCCGCGCCGCTGGCTCCCAAAACCAGACCCCCGCCAAGCCATGTGGCAAAGAGCACTGGCGTCGCCAGCCAGAAAGGCAGTCCCCTCCCCGCCACCATGAAGTCTTCCGAACTCTTGACCTTTCTGGAGGCGTAGACGCCGATTCCCAGCATTGCAACGCAGAACACGGCCATCCAGATCCCGTAGGTTACTTCTACACTCATACGGTTTTCCTCCTTTCCAGGCATCCGAAAACTTCGTAGATGATCTTTAATGCCAGCCACGAGGTGATGTCGTTCTCCTGATCAAGAGGCGGCGACACCTCGACGATGTCCATCGCTTTGACCGGCAGATTTCCCAGAAGGAGCTTCGTCAGTTCGAGGATTTCCCGGCTGGTCAGGCCGCCCGCCTCGGGAGTTCCCGTTCCGGGAGCAAACGCGGGGTCTACCACGTCGATGTCCAGGGTAAAATAAACGGCGTCATAATCCTTGAATTTCTCCTCCAGCTTTTTATAGCACGCCATGTAACCGTCCCTGAACACATCGTAAGCCTTCATGACCAGCACTTCCGGATGGGCGTCAAAATATTCAAGCTCCTCGATCTCATAGCTGCGCAGTCCCAGATAAGCCAAATCCTCCGGCGAAATGACGTCCTCCACCGTTCTTCTTTCCGTACAGGCGTGGGACCATTTGTGGCTGTCGTAGGTGTCGCAGATATCCGCGTGGGAGTCGAAATGGATCACTCCGATTTTCGTTCGGCCCGCTTCCTTTGAATATCTTCCAAAGGCCCTATGTAACGGGATTGTCACGGAATGATCCCCGCCGATAAATAAGGAGAACTTCCCCTCTCTCATGAGATTGCATGCCTCATCCTCCACTTTCTGATAATACCGTGCCCAGTCCAGATCGATAGCGACATCCCCCATATCGAAGGCTTTGAGATTTTTGATGATCTGTCCGGTTTCTGTCGTTGCCGGCAGATAGCGTGACAGCGTGCGGATCTTCTCCGGCGCCAGCGCCGTACCTTTTCCGCAGCTCACCGCTCCGTCAAAGGGGATACCCATAATGCACACCTTGGCGTCTTCCGCCTTTTCGGTGTTCAAGTCTCCCCAGGGTTTTAAATCAATCACACCTGTATCCCTCCAATCTTGATAAACGTCTTTAACAGCAGTGTAATTTGAAATGCCTCTATACGTTGCTTTTTCAAATTCAGTTTATTTTAATTGTCAGAATATTAAAACATTCATAGGTAGTATTTATA
>DATMXY010000266.1:0-4519 GCA_035561275.1 Anaerovoracaceae bacterium
CTTTTATTCTTTTAATCATCGGAAGCCGCGCGGCGGCGGCGGTAACGGCGAAAGCCAGGACCAGCCTGCCGAGGCTGACGGTCAGGATATCGGCCCCGGCCACGCCGAAAATAAAGCTTGTCTCGATGATCCCGTGGCAGATGAACATAAAAATTCCGATCAACGCATAATCCTTTTTGGGAATCGGCGTTTTCCGGTGGATCTCGAGCAAGGTTCCGGCCCCATAGGTCACCCCCATGACGACTCCCACCAGCAGGGGGAACACAGACTGTTTCTGCATGCCCAGCGCCGCGGAAACAAACTGCAGTCTGTCCGAAAGCCTTTCCAGCACATTGTATACCATCAGGATTTCCACGATGATCATCAGCGGAACCAGGATTTTCAGCATATTGAGCGCAGTGGTAAGGCAGCCGAAAATCATTTCATGGAAAATCACACCTGCAGAAGCGCTCATACCGACAGCCCTCCCATCAATCCTCCGACCCATCCCACCAGCAGCCCCACAGCAATGGCGGACAGGATCCGGAACACGGCGAATTTTGCCGCCGACATGCCTATTTTCTGCGCGATGGCGGATTCTACGGGGATCGAGTGGGCTACCAGGACAAACATGGCTATGGTGGTGATTTCCGCTTTGGTAAAGTCAAAGGTACTCATCACGGCGATGGTGACATATTCATCGGTGAAAAACCCGGTAATAAGCGGCACGACCCCGTCCCCCGACAGATGGAAAAACTTCATGGCCGGTGAGAAGAGGTTCTGTAAAAACGGCATAATGGGGGAATATTTCAGTAACGTGACGACGACGTAAACGGGAATTACGATCTTCAATAGCATCAGCGTTGTCTTTACTCCATTGATCGCGCCGTTACGGACGGTTGCTGCGAATAAATTCATAGAAGCTCCTGTATGTGTGCGTCATACGGGTATTGTATCCTCCGCCGACGCTTTCTCATCAGAATTCAGCGGTCTTCGGCGTTCTGGGGAAGGGCAGCACGTCACGGATGTTGCTCATTCCGGTGATATACATGATGATCCGCTCTAAGCCCAGACCATAGCCGGCGTGCTTCACTCCGCCGTACTTTCTCAGGTCCAGGTACCACCAGTAATCCTCTTCCCTGAGGCCGAGTTCCCTGATCCTGGAGGTCAGTACGTCAAAGCGCTCTTCCCTCTGACTGCCCCCGATGATCTCGCCGACGCCCGGAACAAGCAGGTCCATGGCTGCGACGGTTTTCCCGTCGTCGTTGAGCCGCATATAGAACGCTTTGATCTCCTTCGGATAGCCGGTAACGAAAACAGGTTTTTTATAAATCTCCTCGGTGAGATACCGTTCATGCTCTGTCTGGAGGTCGACGCCCCATTGCACAGGGAACTGGAATTCCCTTCCGGACCGTTTCAGAAGTTCGACAGCCTCCGTATACGTGATCCGGGCGAAGTCACTGCTTACGATATTTTCAAGCCGGTCCAGCAGCCCTTTGTCAATAAATTCGTTGAAGAATTTCATTTCCTCTTTGGCATGCTCCAGCACATAGTTGATAATATATTTGATCATGCTTTCCGCCAGCTCCATGTTGTCGTCGATGTCCGCGAAGGCGACTTCCGGCTCGATCATCCAGAATTCCGACGCATGCCTTGCCGTGTTGGAGTTTTCCGCGCGGAAGGTCGGCCCGAAGGTATAAATATTGCGGAATGCCAGGGCGAAGGTCTCCCCCTCAAGCTGGCCGCTGACGGTAAGGTTCGTCTCCTTTCCGAAGAAGTCCTGGCTGTAGTCGATCTTTCCGTCGCCGGTTCTCGGAAGGCTGTTCAAATCCAGCGTGGTGACCCGGAACATTTCCCCTGCGCCCTCGGCATCGCTGCCTGTAATGATGGGCGTATGCACATAGACGAAATTATTTTCCTGAAAGAAGCTGTGGATCGCATAGGCGACCAGGGATCGCACGCGGAAAACGGCGGAGAAGGTGTTGCTCCGCGGACGCAGATGGGCAATCTCCCGCAGGAATTCCAGACTGTGCCGTTTCTTCTGAAGCGGATAGTCCGCGTCGGAATCCGCCTCAATGATAACCTCCTTCGCCTTGATTTCAAAAAGCTGTTTTGCCTCCGGCGTCAGGACCAGTTCCCCTGTTACGCAAAGGGCCGCGGATATGGGCGCCTTTGCGATCTCTTCATAGTTTACGAGGTTCTGCTCCTCGTAGACGACCTGCACCGATTTGAAGCAGGTGCCGTCGTTGATCTCGGCAAACCCGAATTTGTTTGAACTCCTGTTTGTCCGGATCCAGCCCCTTACGACGACCTCCCTGCCGGCATATTGCGCCGCGCCGTCATAGAGCTGCTTCAACTGAATATCCTTCATCTCTCCAATCTCCTTTTAGGCGCCTGCGGCGCTCTAATCTTTTATGTAAGAAAAGTTTGCCGAAGCAAACTTTTCATGTAAATTCTATTTCAGCATCTTCAATAAACGATAGGCGCAGAGAAAAGCCTAGAGAGGTTTCATGGTCGGGAATAGAATAATATCGCGTATCGACGGCGAGTTCGTCAGCAGTATGATCACCCTGTCCACGCCGATCCCCAGGCCGCCGGTCGGAGGAAGCCCGACTTCCAGAGCGTTGACAAAATCCTCATCCATGGGATGAGCTTCGTCGTCGCCGCTCTCCAGCTGAGCCTGCTGTTCCTTGAACCGCTGGTACTGGTCGATGGGGTCGTTGAGCTCGGAGAATGCGTTGGCAACCTCCCAACAGTTGATATAGGCTTCGAACCTTCTTGTGATCCTGGGATCCTTGGGATCCCTCTTGGCAAGAGGCGATACTTCAACCGGATGCCCTGTGATGAAGACCGGACCGTCAAGATACTCTTCACAATATGCCTCGAAGAGTTCACAGATGACAAGGCCCCTGGACATCTTTTCCCAATCTTCCAGGTGGTGCTTTTTCGCCACCTGCCTGGCTTCCTCGTCGGTCTGGATCTTGTCGAAATCCTCGCCTACCCATTTCTTGACGGCATCCTGCATGGACAGCCTCTCCCAGGGGGGCGTCAGGTCGAATTTCTTGCCCTGATATTCGATTTGCATCGTCCCCAATACATTCTGGGCCATGGTGGCGATCATATTTTCGGTGATATCCATCATATCTTCCATGTTTCCATACGCCTGGTACAGCTCCATGGAAGTAAATTCCGGGTTGTGGTTTCTGTCCATTCCCTCGTTGCGGAACATCTTGCCCATCTCGTAGACACGATCAAACCCGCCTACAATGAGCCGCTTCAGGTAAAGCTCGTTGGAGATGCGGAGCCTCATGTCGATGTCCAGCGTATTGTGGTGGGTCACGAAAGGTCTCGCGTTTGCCCCGCCTGCGATGGTGGTCAGGATCGGCGTATCGACTTCAAGGAAGTCCCGGCCTTCGAGGAATTTCTTGATCTCCTTGATCATTCTGGAACGGAGGAAAAAGGTCTCCCTGACCTCCGGGTTCACGATGAGGTCCACGTACCGCTGGCGGTATCTGATATCCTGATCCTTCAGGCCGTGCCATTTATTCGGCAGGATCTGAAGGGACTTCGACAGCAGCTTGATCTCATGCACCTTGATGGAAATCTCGCCGTGCTTTGTTCGGAATACTTCGCCGACAACGCCTACGATGTCGCCGATATCATAGGTGAGAAATATTTCATATTCCTCCGGCGTGATGGCGTCCTGTCTGACGTAGCACTGGATTCTGCTCTGTTTATCCTGTATATCAATAAAGGAAGCCTTCCCCATCTGGCGTCTGGCCATGATCCTTCCGGCGCAGGTAACTTCCTTGCCTTCCATCTCATCGAAATTGTCCTTGATATCCTTGCTGTAGTTTTTCACATCCCAGGTCTCAACCCGGAAAGGATTTCTCCCCATGTCCTGAAGTTTTTTGAGCTTTTCCCGCCTGATGAGCCGAAGCTCGTTTAAACTCTCTTCTGAAATTTCAACTTCAGCTTCCGCTGTTTCCGCTGGCAACGCTTCATTTCCCGCCTGCACCCGGGTGTTGTCCTCTGTGCCCATAATCGTTTTTCCTCTTTCCATGCTTGTTAATTTTGTGCAATACTTTGTTGCCGGCTTCTTCGTACTCGCTTACATATGGTCTGTATATGCGCACGTCGTACTCATTAGCCGCGCCTCGTCTTGCGCAAAATTTCCTGCACATACTTTATTATTATTTCGAAATGTCCATGATCTTGTAGCTTACGGTTCCATCCGGTACCTGAACCTCCGCGACGTCATTGACCATCTTCCCGAGAAGGGCGGCCCCTACCAGAGACTCGTTTGAAATTTTCCCTTCAAAAGGATCCGCCTCGGTGGAACCTACGATGGTGAATTCCGTGACCTCGTCCGTTCCAAGCTCGATCACCTTGACCTTGAGCCCTATCCCAACGCGGTCGTTGGTAATGGACGACTCATCTATAATCTTTGCTTTTCGCATCATATTTTCTAATTTATTGATTCTTTCTTCCAGCTCTGCCTGCTCGTTTTTTGCCGAGTCATATTCGGAGTTTTCAGAGA
>DATMXY010000267.1:0-2869 GCA_035561275.1 Anaerovoracaceae bacterium
TGATAGTATGCTTTGAAAGCGGCAGGCAGAGTCAGCTCTTCCTCCAGCTGACCGATGCTTACCCATTTGAACTCAGGCGCCTGAATCCCGGGCGCCTTTTCGACAAAGGCAAGATATCCGGTCATCTCCCATTCGATATGGGTAAAGATATGCTTCGCTTTTTTTAATTTGATCAGTGAGGAAGTGCTCAATCCGGTTGATTTGAGGATTTGTAGAACCTCATCCTCCGTTAGCGTCCCCTCGTAATTCGGAAACTCCCACAGTCCGGCAAGCAGACCGGTATCAGGCCTTTTCCTGAGTGCTGTCCGGAATACCGCGACCGGCGTAATGCCACTCACCGCGGTTCCGGGCGTAGAACCGGACAATGCGCCTGCCGTTTCGGTGCCTTCCAGTAAGACCAAAACGGTCTTTCTTTCGATCTTTCGCGGCGGCTTTCCGCTTTTAACAGGAAATTCTTCGACGCGGTTTTGGATGCGGGCTTCGCACAGGGAAGCCGCGGGACAGGACTCGCATTTTGGTGCTCCGTTTGGTAGACAGACCGTCGCGCCCAGTTCCATCATAGCCTGGTTGAAATCGCCGGGCCGGTCATAGGGAATAATTTCTCTGATCCATTCGGTCATAAGTTTTTTTGTGGAGGCATTTCCGATGTCCGCTTTTTCCGCAGTCAGCCTGGAAACCACCCGCAGGACGTTGCCGTCGACGCAGGGCACGGGCAGCTGAAACGCGATAGAACCGACGGCGCCGGCGGTATATTCTCCGACGCCGGGCAGGCTGCGGAGGCCTTCGAAGGTGGAAGGCAGGCTGCCGCCGTATTGTTCCACGACAAGCTTAGCCGTACGGTGGATATTCCGCACACGGCTGTAATAACCCAGCCCCTCCCAGAGCTTCAGGACTTCCGCTTCGGAAGCGGCTGCCAGGGAGAAAAGATCAGGGAGCGCTTTCATCCAGCGTTCGAAATACGGTTTTACGGCCTCCACCCGGGTCTGCTGGAGCATGATCTCCGAGATCCATACGGCATAAGACTCGGGGTTTTCCCGCCAGGGCAGGATACGGGCGTGGCTGTCATACCAACGTAAAAGCGGCGGTACGATTTCCGCCAGACGAAGGTTGTTCATTGCTGCAGGGCGGCCATCAAAGCCGGAATCAGTTGCTTTTTCCGCGATACCACTCCCGGAAGCAGGAGCGTGCCGTTGTCCGCGGAGACCTTCATGGCGGTCTCTGCCGCCTCCTGGGCGCCTCCGCCGAAACAGAGCAAATGGGTGGATTCTTCCAGAATATCGGTCAGCATGATGAACAGCATGTCGGTGCCATGCCTCCGGAAGGAGGTCTCAAGATAGGCGAGCAGCTTGGCCTTGGTGTCCTGCAGTTCGGTCATATTCATAAAGGTGCTCTGGCTGACGGCAAAGTTGACGCTGTTGACAGAGTAGGTTTTTAAGTCCTGATACAGGATTTCTTCCGGCGTTTTGTTCTTCTGGTTGCTGCCGGCATGGAACAGGTCCTCTGCAAATTCCTTGATCTTGATCCCGGCGATGGCAGCCAGCGCTTCCGCGGCCTTCCGGTCATCCTCGGTACAGGTTGGAGAACGGAACATCAGCGTATCCGTTATGATCGCGGTGCAAAGGAGACCTGCGACGCCAGGTTTGATCTCCGCGCGGTTTTCCAGATACATCTGGTAAACGATGGTAGCCGTACAGCCCACGGGCTGATTACGGAAGAATACCGGTGAGATCGTCTCCAGATTTCCCAGTCTGTGATGGTCGATGATCTCCAGGATCTCGGCGCTTTCCAGCCCGTCCACCGCTTGGGATTTTTCATTGTGGTCCACCAGGATGATCTGTTTCTTTTGAACGTCGAGGAGCGATCTCCGGGATATCATACCATAGTAATTGCCGTTGATGTCCAACACCGGAAAGTCCCTGTGCCGGACCTTTGCCATGACGGTCTTGACGTCCTCGGTAAAGTCGTCGGTTCCGAAGGTAATGAGATTGTCCTTTTTCATAAAATAGTAGATCGGCGTGCTTTGATTGATAAGCCGCGCGGCAAGATAAGTATCGAAAGGGGTGCTGATAATATGACAGCCTTTTTCCTCCGCCTGCTTCCGGATGGTTCTGGAAACGGCCGCGCCTGTGCATACGATGATGCAGCCCGCGCTCATTTCGATGGCGCAAAGCTGGGATTCATAACGGTTACTTAAAATAATGAGATCGCCGGGGTCGATAAAGCTCTCCAGCGTATCGGGGTTGGAGGCGGCGATGAGGATTTTTCCGCTTTCTACGATGTCGTTTTCATCTCCCACGAGCATCGTGCCGTCCAGAGTCTCGATGATATTTTTATAGCAGGTTTTCGCTGTGGCAAGGATCCGGTTGTCGTAGATATCCATATTAGCCGTGGCGATATCTTTCACGGAAATCAGACCCTCCAAACGTTTCCCGCGGGTGATGGGCAGAGTCGCCACATTCAGATCCCGCATCAGGTTCCAAGCCTTCTTCAGGGAAATGTTGTTCTGTATCCCTTCCGTTTTACGGATATCGATATCTTTGACCTGGGTCCCCACATCCTGAATATATTCCGGGGTTTCAACCTGAAATCTCTCCAGTACATATTTCGTTTCGTCGCTGAGCTCTCCGGCTCTTTTCGGAATATGCTCATCCCTGGAAAGCTGATTTTTTAAATCAGCATAAGCGATTGCCGAGCAGATGGAATCCGTATCCGGATTTTTATGCCCGATCACTAAAACTTTTTTGGTCATCTCTTTTTCCAACTCCTTGATTCACACCGATCCGTCAATATAAAATTTCATGTATTGATTATTACATTGTAACATGACAGGATGGCTGCCGTAAAATAAATTTAAGTTGTACTGTATTAA
>DATMXY010000268.1:0-3420 GCA_035561275.1 Anaerovoracaceae bacterium
CAGAGATATATAAATTTTCATTGCTGAAAAAGTCGTCCGCCTGGCTTCCGTCTCCCCTGTGGCAATCGCTCATAAAAATGATTCTCGAGCTGTCGTCAAAAGGGATTCTGTCCGCCGTTTCAAAGATTTGGGATAAACGTCTTAATGAACACATTAGAATCTCTCCCAATTTTATTTTATTTATTTTTCTGTTTCGGTTGTTTTGGAGGCTTTGGCGGTTTCGGTTGTTTCACCTGCTTCGGCGGTTTTGGTTGTTTCGCCGGTTTTGGTTTCATCTTCTTTTTCGAATGTTTTTTCAGTTTACTGAAGGCCTTGAAGACTTCCGCCGTTTTCCCGACCCCGATCACAGCTTTGTAAAGATACGGTTCTTTTGTCCGGATCGCCGTCAGCTTTTCCGGCCATGTGTTACAGCCGGCCGTGACATCCTGGAATACTTTGCAGCAATGCTCATTGTACCTCTGCATGATCCAGTCGGTATCTGCAGTCCTGGTCAGCGGTTGTTCGGTATGCGGCTTGTCAAACATAAACTCCGCCACTATACCGTTTGTAAGAATTTCTTGATCCTGATAGCCTATTTTCTTCATGGCCTTGATGAAATTATGGCACATCACTGTGTCTTTGAAGGCGATCCTGATCCGTGCCGTCAATTCCGACGGTTCGGAGAATTCTCCGGTTTTGAATCCGGTCAGCCACCAATGCTTTTCCTCACGGAAGAACAATTCTTTTCCGTTTTTATAGAGGATGAACTGTATTTCAAGCATATCCTCCTTGCCGACACTGTCGTAAAGGGTACCGGTAAACAGCTCGGGGATATCTAATTCCGGATTATCCGTGTTATAGACGCCGATTTCAAAACCGGTGTTGAGGTAATACTGGCCTTTCCAGAATTCAATCAGCCAATGTTTTCCATTATAGTCAAACTCCACGGGCTCAGAGTCGATGATCAGACACATCGGGGGGCAGGCCTCGTCGTATAGTCGGCAGTACCCGTATTTTTTTTGCCAGCAGTTCATTTTTGTAATAAAAATGTCGCGGGAGGGATCGTATTCATACCCGGCGTCGCTGAGCAGTTCGTCAAAGTCCTTTTCGTCTGTCTGGACATTTTGGGGAAGCATGCTGGTTAAGAGGCGGTAGCCCAGGATGACGAAGAAGGAAAGAATAGCCAGACCGACCGGATAGAGCCACAATCCTCCCGACAGTTGTAATTGGATTATATCAAGCATAAGCCGTCACTCCAAAAAATGTTTTTACACTATACTATTCGGGAAAGGCGATTTGTGTTAAGATTCATAAACTGTACCGGATAGGTTCGGAAAAAAATTTAATTAAGAAATAACAGGGCGAACCGCATGAAAGAATGAAAAGAACGGACGACCTTATTGACGATCGCCCGTTCCGTAATTTTTTGCAGTATTTTTACGATATCTTTAATTCCCTGCGATAAGGTCGCAGACGGCGTTGGAGAAGGCTACCGGATCCTCGATGGACAGGCCCTCGATGAGCAGCGCCTGGTTATATAAAAGCTCGGTATAGGTCCCGGCCTTTTCCCTGTCTGAAGCAAACGCGGCCTTCAGCGCGCCGAGGACCGGATGGGATGCGTTGATTTCCAGGACCTTGTCGGCCTTGATCTTATCCTCCGTGGGCATGGCGTTGAGGATCTTCTCCATCTCGATGGAAATCTCCCCGCCGCTGGCCAGGCAGACCGGATGGGATTTCAGCCGCTGAGACAGGCGCACCTCGCTGACCTTTCCCGCCAGCGTTTCCTTCATAAAGTCGAAGAGTTCCTTGTTGTCCTCCGTCTCCTTTTTCACGGCGTCCTTTTCCTTCTCGTCCTCTTCGAAGCCCAGGTCGCCGGCGGACACCGACTTGAATTCCTTGCCGTCGAACTCACTCAGGACCTTGATGGTAAATTCGTCGATATCGTCGGTGAAGTACAGGATCTCAAAGCCCTTGTCCTTCAGCACCTCGGTCTGGGGCAGCCTATCGATCTTCTCAGCCGATTCCCCTGTGGCATAATAGATATATTTCTGATCAAGCTTCATGCGGGAAACGTATTCCGCCAGGGTCGCCATTTTCTTTTCGGTGGAGGAATAGAACAGAAGCAGGTCCTTCAGCGTGTCCTTGTTTGCCCCGAACTTGTCGTAAATCCCGTATTTGAACTGCAGGCCGAAGTTCTTAAAGAATTCGTCATACTTTTCCCGGTCCGTATTCAGCAGCTCCAAAAGCTCGCTCTTGATCTTCTTTTCCAGCCTGGAGGCGATGGCCTTCAGCTGCCTGTCATGCTGCAGCATTTCCCTGGAAATGTTCAGGGACAGGTCCTGGGAATCCGCCAGTCCTTTCACAAAGCTGAAGTAGTCGGGCAGCAGGTCCGGGCACTTTTCCATGATGAGCACGCCGCTGGAATAAAGCTGCAGGCCTTTTTCGTACTCTTTTGTATAATAGTTGAACGGCGCTCTCGCCGGGATGTAAAGCAGCGCGTTATAGGAAACGACGCCCTCCACGTTGGTATGGATCACCTTCAGCGGGTCTGTAAAATCAAAGAATTTTTCCTTATAAAAGCTGTTGTACTCCTCTTCAGTGATCTCGCTTTTATTTTTCCGCCAGATGGGGATCATGCTGTTCAGGATCTGTTCCTCGACGACGGTCTCATATTCGCCTTCCGTCCCTTCCTTGGGCCTGTGCTGTTCGGTGTTCATTTTGATCGGATAACGGATGTAGTCGGAATAACGCTTGATCAGGCTGCGGATGCGGTATTCCTGAAGGAATTCGCCGTACTTTTCATCCTCCGTATCCTCTTTGATCTTCAGGATGATCTCAGTGCCGCAATGGTCTTTTTCGCACTCGGTTATGTTATACCCGTCGGCTCCGGAGGACTCCCACCGCCAGGCCTGCTCCTGACCGTACGCCTTGCTGACGACGGTGACCAGGCTGCTCACCATGAAAGAGGAATAAAAGCCCACGCCGAACTGACCGATGATATCGATGTCCTCCTTCAGCTCGTTTTCCTTTTTAAAGTCCAGGGACCCGCTTCTTGCGATGGTTCCGAGGTTCGACTCCAGCTCCTCTTTCGTCATCCCGATGCCGTTGTCGGATACGGTCAGGGTACGGTCCGCCTTGTCGACGGTAATGCGGATCTCAAAATCATCCCTGGAGATCCCCGTATTGTTTTCCGTGAGGCTCTTGTAATACAGCTTGTCGACGGCGTCGCTGGAGTTGGAGATGAGCTCCCGAAGGAATATTTCCTTATGCGTATAAATGGAATGGATCATCAGATCCAAAAGTCTTTTGGATTCGGCTTTGAACTGTTTTTTTGCCATGTTGTACCCTCCTTTGAATTTTCTCCCATACTTTATCTGCGGCTATATAATACCCTTGCGCCCGCATTTTTCTCACATGCTTTAGCACTCACCATCTTTGAGT
>DATMXY010000269.1:0-5447 GCA_035561275.1 Anaerovoracaceae bacterium
ACAGTTATTAATGATGATAGCAAAAGACAGTTCAACAGAAAGCCGGATAAAAATGAAGGGGATAAAACAATGAGCCAATCGGAAAAATCTCAGGAAAAAACCCCTAAGACAGAACCCAAGAAAGCATTGGATCTTGAGGAATTGGGCTCTGTAAACGGCGGTACATTTATGGCGAACAGTTGCAGCGATCGAGATACTCCTAAATGTATCGGAGATCCTTATAAATGTAAAGCCTCCAGCGATAATAAAAGGTATTGTACTTTCGGTTGATTGAATCGGCTGCCGGCAGGAACTACCGGGAAAACCCTGCCGGCTTTTAGTTACACGGAACAGATCGCGTCCTGGGGGAGAACCTAACTGTGAGCGGCAACGGCAAGCCGTTTCCTCTCGGTATGTTGACGGGTACCGCGGCGGCGCAGATCCTCTCCACCGCGTACTTTTTGATAAAACTTATGATTATTCGCCTACAACGGACCTTGTCATCGACTGGGGGACGGAAGCGAGATAGAGGGAATAAGCCTCGACGGCAGTACGCTGTACGTCTCGGGCCTTACCTCCGGTTTCTATCCATTTAATCTCATCGCGACAAATACGGTTGAGACGACGACTAAGCCTGTAACGGTATATGTGATTGCGCTGGATCTGATGCCGCTTTACGTGGACGAAGACTCGAGTTCATCCGAAGGGATTACGGTATTTGGCGGCGATTCGGGGAGGGAATATACCCTTTCGCTGGAAGGTGCTCCGTCGTGGGTCATCCTTGCGGACAATGTGATCACCGCCGCGCCGCCTTCGGAACCCGTTCCGGGCGATTTGACTGCGAAGACATTTACCTTCGACCTCGTGATAACGGACGAGGACGGTAATTCAGTGACCGCACCTTTTTCCGTTACGGTAACTCGCCCTCTACCCTAAATGAAGGAGGGCACGGGGGCAGACGGGCGTTCGTTACCCTTCTGTCAAAATAGCACGGGATTCTTCATAATAAGGCAGGTTGCGGGGATCGTTCCCAAAACCTGCCTTGTGATTTGACGGATGAAAATCATTTATCTATGAAAAATCGCCGTATCTTTTGCAACATGTTGTAACCCGGGGATTGGCATCTATGAGGCGAAACAGTTTTTACTAAGACCAAGGCATAGAGCAAATCCGTTTTCTCGATCCCAAGACACTCGTGCGCCATTACATGACACCGACGGTGAGGCAAGGCCAGGCATCGGTTTCGTGGACCGCACAGGACTGTCCACAGGTCCGCGTTGTAGAGGAAAATTTCCTAAGGGACCAGATTGGCTTAAGGCGACAATACGGATTTTTTTATGCAAATCGCTCTATGATGATTTTACTGACTCTTTTCGCCAACGCCATGATGGTGAGAATGGGCGGATTTCCCAAAGACTCGGGAAACAGGGTCGCATCGGCAACGTACAGGTTCTCGGGCAGCCTGGGATTGTGTAAGGTTCCCGCTTCTTGTCTTGTCAGCGGCAGCATGCCGCCGGGATGGCCGGCATTGATCGTGCCCAGGAAAATTTCGTCCTTTCTTATCCCATAGCGGTCAAGGATCTCCCGGCAGATCCCAACACCCTCCCGCAGCCTTTCTTTATCGATTTCGGTGAGTGTTTTTTGGATTTTCTTATTATCGACACTTCCAATAGTTTCATCCGCCAGCTTGATCATCAGGGTCAAGGTGTCCGAAGCCGGATACCGCCAGCTTTTATTAAAGAAAAAGCTCAGATAATCAAAATAGGGAGACAGGATATAATGCGCCCTTTGCACAGCAAAGGGCATGGAAAGTTCCCGATTCTGAAGGCTGCCCTTCCTCTCTGCAGCCACGCAAAGGACCGGATCGACAAACAGCCGGCTTTCGCAGGCAATGCCGGAATTTTCCAAGATGACCGGGGTGGAAAAACCGCCTGCCGCCAGTATGACGATATCGGCTGCATAGAATCCGTTCTGTGTCTGTACCCCCTTGACGAAACCCTTTTCCGCAACCACCCGGGCAACCTTGCAGCCGGTGACCAGTTCCGCTCCTGCGGTCTGCGCCGCCTTCAAAAATTGGCGGCTGTCCCATTTCACCCCGTACCGGCACCCTAGGACGCATCTGCCGCAACCGGTGCAGGTCCGGTAATCTCCCAGTTTCGGTAAGGGTTGGGGATTCAGGCCCATTTCCTCGCATATTGCAAACAACCGCTTGGAGGCATCCCGCCATTTATTGTGATGATCATAGGTAACGGGAATTTCCCGGAAAAGCTCTTCAAATTCATCGTCCAGTTCAATGCCCAGCTCCTTCAGATCTTTATCCATGCGGAGCGCATTTCCTGCCGAAAGCGTAGTAGTCCCGCCCAAGCCGCTTCCGCTGACCATGATCATCCGGTCTTCGGTTTTACGGACGCTCATGTTAGGAAAAAGCAGCCTTATTTCTCGCTCATCAAAGAAGAGACCGGTTTTCTTTAGCTTTTCCAGGGCAGACAGGCTCAAGGGAAAAGGCTTGAATTCCCGGCCCGCCTCCAGAACTGTTACCTGAAATTTCCCTTGTAGCTTTCTAGCAGCGGCAGCGCCGCCCGCACCGCTGCCGACCACGATTACCCTTTTCATTGCCAAGCCCCCCTCTGAAACATCCTTTACAGCAGTCGCCGCCTTCCGTGATCCTTTGATAAAAAGACAGCCTGCCGCCGTCAGACAGCCCTGCCGCCAGACCTTCATCCAGTGATGAAATAAGCTGACAGATTTCACTTGAATAATAATTGCTGAAAAAACACTGCCTGATGGTAACTTCGCCTTGTCTGTCACACTGAAAATCTATCCCGATCAGCCGATATATAAACGCCAGGGCGGTAACCGCCTCTTCCCAGGTGGTGATCCGGAGGCTTTTTCTCAGGCTCCGGCCCAAAATGCAAGCATTATAATACAACCACCCCTGGATTTCTTCAAGATGGCATCCGTTCCGCCAATAGATCTCGGCCTGTTCCCTGGTGAATAAAGCATATCTTGCTAAGATCTCGGGAAAAGAAAGACCCTTAAGCTCCGGCAGCTCGCTTTGGAATGCACCTGCCGTTAAACGGAACAATTCCACCAGCTTTTTCTTTTTAACAAACTCAGGCAGGTAAAGCTGCATGATTTTTAAAAGCATCAGCAAACCTCTGTCTTTCTCTTTTTCATGAGGACCAAGGCGGCAATGCCAATGAATCCGTCAAGAACAAAGTTGGCAAAATAGATCAGGTAAAGCTGGTGCATCAGGAACAGAGCAAGCGAAAGAATCGAAGACGCCAGTTTGCCGTGGGCCAGTAAAAGCGGATAAATATCCTGCTCCGGGTAGCGGTACATCAGGTAAGCTAGCAAAGTTACCAAATACATATAAGCCGAAGCCAGTATCAGATAGAAGCCGGCGCCCGGCAGCGGAGCCTGGGGCAATCCGAAATAACCGGAAAATCGGTTAAAAAAAATTAGAACCGAATCAGGAAAAAACAAAAAAGTCAGACCTACAGCGGCAAATATTATGGCTGCGGTAAGACTGAACAGTTTATACCCTCTCATCATACCGATACCTCCATACCTTATCGCTGATACAACCGGGCAAATTCGGACAGCGGGCTAAATCGGATCTCTTTCATCATCTCCAGGGTATCTGCTTTACTGAGGGGCGACTGCCCCTGATAATATTTTTTCAGCAATGGGTAGTTTTTGTTGATAAAGCAACAGCTTTCCGAGGGAAAACGCTCTCTCATTTCGGAAAAAATGGCTTGTACCGACGCATCCCGTATATTGCCCAAAGTCATGGGCGTAAACACGCAAGGACTTACCTCGCCGAAGGCGTCGATATAGACCATTTTATGGCCGGCATTACAGCCGAAGTGCTCTCCTGCCTCAAAATGCCCCAGATAATTGACCGTGATTTTTCCCTCTTTATTGTATTGATCCTGCAAGCGTACCAGGCGCAACCGTTCCTCTTCGCTGATGACCGCCGCCTCGTGCCAGAAGGTCGGTACCGTTGGCTTGGCTTCGCTCAGCCAGGCCTCATGGACTCCCAGCCTAATCAGGAACTCAATGAATTCCCGCACTTGGTTGCCTTGCATCATCTCCCTGGACAGGACCGCCGACACACCGACATGAACCCCTGTGCTTTTGAATATCTCTATCGCCCGGAGCGCCGTCCGGAAAGCCTCTTGGCAACCCCTGAGCCGGTCATGTACTTCCTCTTCCCAATGATCCAGGCTGACTGAAACATACAAAAGCCCCGCTTCTTTAAGTTCTTTTGCCAGTTGTTCCGTCAGATTGAAGCCCGTCGTGAAAAGTTTGACGGCGCAATCGTCCCCCGCACTTCTTACAATCTCCACAATATCCTTGTGCAAAAGCGGCTCCCCGCCGGTGAACCCCAGCCAGAAAACACCCATTTTTTTCAGTTCCTGTACAAGCTGCTTGATTTCAGCCGTACTGAGGAGTTCTCCGCTTCTCCCCCGGTTATAGCAAAACTGACAATGCTGGGGACAGGCATTGGTCAAGGAAATTTGGGCGTGAGAAGGCCCCTCTGTCCTCGCCAGCAGATGCTCATTGATAAAGCGGGTGAAGGCCTTGCTGTTAACCGAAGGCAGATGCGAATGAAGGATCAACTGACCGTCGACACTCAATAAAGGGAACTTCCTCATGTATTTCATCAAGAATAGGTTGAGCGAAGGCTTCACTTTTATGATCTGCAAGTTCGCTAATATTGATTTGACTAAGATAATTTTTTTATTGAATCCAGCCATCGGTTAACTCCCTATTTATTCTAATCGATCCATTGTGGTTTAAAACGTGCATGAAGCCAAAGAAATTATTGTACATGGCGGTCAGAACACAATCTAGAAAACCCCTGTACTTCACCGGATAACCTGACGCCGTGGCAAAGCCCAGCCAGGAATTTGCCCTAAACCAGACAGACTAACATTTGGTAACAACATGGGGTAAGGTCACTTCTATTTGGTTAACTTCATTGCCCCATGCTTCCTTAACTTGTTTCTCCAATCTTTTGAATTGCAGATACATACTGATTCGCCATGGCAAGAGCATACTAAAGGCCAAGATGAAGAAAATACCGCTCATTTGGGCAGGATCAATTTGGATGCTTTCAGCGAGGATAATTTTCCCGATCATGCGCAAGGCGACTAAGCCTATTAAAGCTACTAAAAACAACTTAGACCTTTGAAGATAGATTACGTTGTCCCGCACATCAAATTTAGATGTTTTTATTAAGACGACAGAGACGAGCATGCCCATGGCGACGGAACTTGCCAGCTCCGGTAATGTCGGTCTAAACATCGGTAAAATAAACATACTTGCGCCCGTCGCCATAAAAAGCGGCGGTAAAATAATTTTTTTCGCTTCTGCCGGTTTGTTTAGGTTTTGCAACCGCGCCAAATTAACCACGACGATCATTAACGCCGACACGACAATTGACGCGACTACCAAAAATC
>DATMXY010000270.1:0-4465 GCA_035561275.1 Anaerovoracaceae bacterium
GAGAAATAGTTAGGTATTCTCTTGATTATAAACTTTTATCGAATACTATCAAGATAACGATCCGAAAAAAAATTTTTGTGCCACGGGCTGCTGTGAAGCGTACTTAACGCCTTAAGCCCCATGATCCCGTATTGCTTGACCAGACCGTTATAATTGATCAGCACGTTGTCCTTCATCGTCAGCCTCTGCCCCGCGACGGCATGATAAACCACGGAATTGTAATTGATCTTAGGATACCAGCCGCGCTTTGTGCCGTAATAATAGTAATAACCGAGGAGCATGCTGTCGTCCTCAAAGCATTGAAGGCCTTTGAGAACAGCCGCATTATAGCCGCCGGCCTCCTTGAGTATTTCGGATACATGCACGCAGGGATTCGTAAATCCGGGAACGATGCTGTCCGTCCGCAGGCTGTCAAGAAAATCCATGCGCTGCGCAAACGCATCAGGCAGCGTCACTTCTTTATTCAAAAAAGGCATATGGCCTTCTTTGTCTACGATGCCGCAGCTGATCAGGGGCTCGTCGTTGCTTTCAAGATATTTGACCAGCGCATCCTCCCAGTGGGGCGGAAAGAGCATATCTAAATGAAGTTCGCTGATATATGCCGTATCGGGCATCCTCTCCCAAATATATTCAAAGCACTTTTGCCGGCCCGCCGCGGTGCCCACGTTGACGCCGTCTCCGATGATATGGCACTCAAGGCGGAAGGGAGCCACAAAGGCCTTGAGCGAGTCGTTGCTCAGGTCGCCTTGATTATAGATGACCACTGTTCTATAGGTGCTGTTCGCCAGTGACTTTAAGCACTCGGCAGCGAGCGGCAAATCCTTCGGCTGATCCCGCCGGAGCATAAACAACAGTGTATGGACAAGCTTCATATCAATTACCTCCCTGTTGGTTGATCCCGGCGTCATATGCGGCGCCCTTTTTCCAGACATTCTGATCGATGATCTTGGTATAGCTCTGGATGATCCTGACCACTTTGGCGGAGACGTTGACGTCCGCGTAATCCGGGACGGGTGCGGCAGGCTCCCCCCCTGACCGCATGGCGGCGGCCAGTTCCACGGCCTGCAGGATGTCTTTGTCGCCTGTACCTGCGATGACTACAGAGCCTTTATCCAGCGCTTCCGGCCTTTCGGTGGAAGTGCGCAGCAAAACGGCGGCAAAACCCAGGATCGCACTTTCCTCGCTGAGGGTCCCGCTGTCCGACAGAACGCAGAACGCGTTTTTTTGCAGCTTGCAGTAATCAAGAAAACCGAAGGGTTCCAGACAACGCACCAGCGGGTCGAATTCGAAGCCGAGCCGCGTGATCTGTTTCATACTGCGTGGATGCACGGAGAAGATCACGGGAATCTGATACGCGCATGCCGCCGCGTTGATGGCGCGCATCAACGTCATGAATGTGCTTTCCCGATCGATGTTCTCCTCGCGATGGGCGGACACGACCAGATACGCACCCTGGCTCAAACCCAGCTTGCCGAGTATGCCGCTGGCGTCGATCTTCTCCGCGTAATCCCTGAGCACTTCGGTCATGGGCGAGCCGGTGACGAAAATATGTTCCTTTTGAATCCCTTCCGCAAGCAGATACCGTCGGGCGTGCTCCGTATAGGCCAGATTGATATCGGACACATGGTCGACGATCCTGCGGTTGATTTCCTCAGGTACGTTGAGATCAAAGCAGCGGTTGCCCGCCTCCATATGAAATATCGGTATTTTAAGGCGTTTTGCGGGGATCACGGACAGAGCCGAATTCGTATCTCCCAGTACCAGCAGAGCGTCCGGCATTTCCTGCTGCAGAACGCGGTAGGAGGCGGCGATGATGTTACCCATCGTATCGCCCAGCGTTTCTCCCGCGCAGGAAAGATTGCAGTCGGGACGGCGGATATCCATCTCGTCAAAAAAAATCTCGTTGAGCGTCCGGGTCCAATTTTGTCCCGTATGCACGAGTATATGGTCGAAATATCTGTCAAAAGCCTTGATGCAGGCGGACAGTCTGATAATTTCAGGCCTTGTGCCGATGATGGTCATCAGCTTCAGTCTGCTCATGGTTTACTCCTTTTCACCCGGGCAGCGCCTTTACGGATGGCTGACGAAAGCCGCGGGGTATGTGTCGGGATTCAGCGGGTCAAAGATCTGATTGGCCCACACCAGCATCACCATGTCGCTTTCGCCCGTGTTCGCTATGTCGTGGACATATCCCGGGGGAATATCCACAACCTCCAGCCTTTCCGCCGACACAGGGTACAGAATTATTTTTTCCGCGCCGAGCTTCTGAAAGCGTATCAGGGCTGAGCCGCTTACCACGACGAGCTTTTCCGTCTTGGTATGGTGCCAGTGGCCTCCCTTCGTCATACCGGGCTTTGTGATATTCACAGACACCTGACCTCCTGACACAGATTTCAGACACTCGGCAAAAGTGCCCCGCTGGTCGCTGTGCGCGCACAGCCCGTAGCTGAACGCGTCCTCGGGCAGATAGCTCAGATAGGTGCTGTAAAGCTTGCGGGTCAGGGCATCGCCCACTTCCGCCAGAAGCAGGCTTCGCCTGCCGTCGGGAAATCCCCGTATGGTTTCAGCCAGTTTGCCCACCGTGGTATGGTGAACGGTCTCCACCTCATAAAAATCGCCGTGTTTCACTGCCTCGCTCTTCAGCGCGGCGGTAAACGCGCGCAGCACATCGTCGATATAGACCAGCGTCAGCGGTGCGGCAGGATCGTCGATGCGGATGGGCAGCCCTCGCGCAATGTTGTGGCAGAAGGTGGCGACGACACTGTTATAGTCAGGCGCGCACCATTTGCCGAAAACGCCGGGCAGCCGAAATACATAAATATCGGCTCCTGTTTCTCGGCCGTATTCCGATACCATATCCTCCGCTTTTCTTTTACTGACGCCGTAAGGATTGTCAAGCTGCGCCTGTACGGACGACGCCATCAGCACGGTCGGTTTCTTTTTTCCTTTTTTCAGGGCCTGAAGCAGCTCGCCGGTAAAGCGGTGATTTTCCTCAAAGCCCGAATCGCAGTCCGGACGGTTTACGCCGGCCAGGTGAAACACAAAATCGCATGACGCCGCATACCGGTCCAGCAGCCGCTGGTCGGTCTGCCTGCCATATTTCAGGAGATCGCTGAAACCGTTCGCCTCCAGATGGGCGCACAGATTTTTTCCGATAAAACCGTTTGAGCCGGTAACTAACACTTTCATTGTTTGTTCCACATCCTTAATTCGTCTGCTACATATTCACAGTCCAGCAGCGTCTGCTCCAGATCCTCTGCGGTCAGCCTGCGGGTGTTGCTCGAATTGTATTCCTTCATCGTTCCGATGCTTTTATTGCCGTCGCTGAAATATTTTGAATAGTTCAAATCGCTTTCGTCCGCGGGGATGCGGAAATATCCTTCCATATCCACAGCCGCCGCTTTCTCCTCCCGGGTCAGCAGCGTCTCGTGCATCTTTTCTCCCATTCTCACGCCGGTCACCTGAATCTCATTATCGGCGCGGAATAGATTTTTGAGTGCCAGAGCGAGGGCGCCAATGGTTGCCGCGGGAGACTTTTTGACCATCAGATCGCCTGCCTGTGCATGTTGAAACGCGAACAGCACCAGGTCGATGGCCTCTTCTAAATTCATTAAAAAACGCGTCATTCCCGGATCGGTCACCGTGAGCGGGCTGCCGCTTTTGATTTGCTCAATAAAAAGAGGAATCACAGAACCCCGTGACGCCATTACATTTCCATAACGCGTACCGCATATCAGCGTATTTTGAGCCGTTCTGGATTTGGCGATAAAGATCTTTTCCATGATCGCCTTGGACATCCCCATGGCATTGATAGGATAGACAGCCTTGTCGGTAGACAGGCAGACCACCTTTTTCACGCCTGCTTCCACTGCGGCGGTCAGTACGTTTTCCGTACCCAGCGCGTTCGTCTTTAGGGCTTCCAGCGGAAAGAACTCGCAGCTGGGCACCTGTTTGAGGGCCGCTGCGTGAAAGATATAGTCCACGCCATTCATGACGTTTTTTACGCTCGAAATGTCGCGTACGTCTCCGATTAAAAATTTAAGTTTAGCATTGCCGTATGCTTTTCGCATATCGTCCTGCTTCTTCTCATCCCGTGAAAATATTCTGATTTCACCGATATCTGTCTCCAGGAAACGCCTGATTACAGCGTTGCCGAAGGAACCCGTTCCGCCTGTAACGAGTAGTGTCTTATCTTTGAACATAAGATTCTCCAATCTGTTATCAAATTCTTATGTAAGGCGGAACTCAGATAATCCCGGCCTTTTATGCCCGAACGGTATAGTATATTCTCTTTTAACAGATTGTGTAAATTGTCCAGACCTGCATCAAAAAACAAAAAGAAACTTCTTCTCATCCCGACAAGAGCAAAAAATAAAAACGCCGTCCAATTGAAACGCGTGATATGCTCCAACGGCGGCAGGTCGTTATTATTAATTTAATATACAATAAAATCCCTAAGCTATAT
>DATMXY010000271.1:0-8358 GCA_035561275.1 Anaerovoracaceae bacterium
GCGGCACCCTGACCGACGGGGAAATCGAGTTCTTTATCAGCGAATATACTAAAGGCAGCATTCCCGATTACCAGGCCTCCGCGCTGCTGATGGCCATCTTCTTCATGAAAATGAATAAAGCGGAGACATGGGCGCTGACGAAAGCGATGAAGCAATCCGGCGAGGTGGTGGACCTTTCGGGAATCGCCGGAGTGAAGGTCGACAAACACAGCACGGGAGGAGTGGGCGACAAGACGACGCTGATCGTCGGGCCGCTGGCGGCTGCCTGCGGCGTTCCCGTTGCGAAGATGTCCGGCAGGGGGCTCGGCTTTACCGGCGGCACGGTGGACAAAATGGAGTCCATCCCGGGATTCAGGACCGCCCTGGAAGCGGACGAATTCATCTCCCTGGTAAACCGGACCGGACTGTCGGTCGTCGGCCAGACAGCCCATATCGCCCCCGCGGACAAAAAGATTTACGCGTTGCGGGATGTGACGGCCACCGTGGACAACCTCAGCCTGATCACCTCCAGCGTAATGAGCAAGAAACTTGCATCGGGCAGCGACGCCATCGTTCTGGATGTGAAATGCGGCAGGGGAGCCTTTATGGAACGTTTTGAGGACGCCTGCGAGCTGGGTGAACTGATGGTGGAAATCGGAAAGGCGGACGGGAAAAAGACTATTGCCGTTATTACGGACATGAATCAGCCTCTGGGTCTCGCGGTGGGCAACAGCCTTGAAGTCATCGAGGCCATCGAGACTTTGAAGGGCAACGGGCCCGGGGATATTACCGAGCTGTCGCTGACGCTGGCTTCCTATATGGTTTATGCCGGCGAAAAAGCGGCTTCCCCGGAAGAAGGGCGTCAAATGGTGCAGAAGGCGCTGGAAAGCGGCGCCGCCCTGCGGAAGCTTACCGAATTCATCGACGGCCAATGCGGCGATCCCAATGTGATCGACGACTACACTTTATTCCAAAGGCCGTCCTGCTTTTCGGAGATCCATTCCGGGGAAGAGGGTTATGTGTGCGCCATCGATGCCAGGTCGATCGGGCTTGCGTCCCAGCATTCCGGGGCAGGCAGGGCGACCAAGGAGGACAGCATCGATCTCTCCGCAGGGATCATGCTGTATAAAAAAATTGGGGATCCCGTGAAAAAAGGGGACCTGCTGGCGACGGTCTACGGCAATGATCAGGCCCGGGTCGACAATGGGGCGCAGGAGGCCGCGGCGGCGTTCCGCATTCAGGGCGACAGGCCTGAATTGGACGCGCTTGTGAAAAAGGTAATCCAATGATCAGAAAAACGCTTGCGATCGTCGCAGGTTCGGAAGCGACAAAAGAAACGCTCTGCAATCAGATGAGATATTTTCTTGAAGATTGCATCGATATCGAAGGCTTTTCCGAGGAAATCCAGGTGAAGGAGCCGATCAGGGCCGATCTCGTCGTCATGAGCTCGAAAATTCTTGCGGAGGAAATGGCGGAGTTTATCAGCCCCGAATGTCCTGTTCTGATTGCAAATCGTTCCCTGAACATAGAAAGCATGGAAAAACTCTTCGGAATACCGAAGGGTACGGCGGTTTTTTTTGTGAACGATATCAGGGAAAATGTATCCGGCTGTATCGAATCTCTGAAAGAAATCGGCATCGATTATATCGATTTTATTCCCTATTATCCCGGCTGCCGCATCTACCGGACCGCGAATATCGCGGTAACGGCCGGCGAGGCGGCTTTGGTGCCGGATCATGTGGAAAAGGTCATTGACCTTGGAGCCAGAATTATTGATATTTCAAGTATTATAGAAATACTGAAGCACTTCGGCCTCATGGAGGAGAAGCTGAACCTGGTTTCCGCGAAATATAAGGAGACCATGATCCGCTTCAGTAATAATCTATACCGCCTCTTTACGGAAGCATCCCGCATGAACCAGTATCTCGCAAGGATCCTGAACCAGATCAACGACGGCATCATCGCGTTTTCCGGCAGCGGCATGATTTCTATTTTCAACGAAAAGAGCAAGGAGATTTTCGGAGTCCATTCAGAAGGAGAACTCATCGATACGGCAATCTCCGATACAAATCTTCGCGAATACCTTCTTTCCGGTCAGGATATGTCCGACAGGCTGTTCCGTTTGGACAGCTCGGATTTCATCATCAGCAAATTCCGCATAGAAACCATCGACACCACCGTCTGCACCATTAAAAATACAAAAGAGAATAAAGATATTGAAGTGAAATTGAGGCAGGACCTGATCAGGAAAGGCTATTTCGGCAAATACCGGTTCAGCGATATCATCGCGTCGTCTCCCGTCATGCAGGACACGGTACATATTGCAAAGAAGCTGGCCAAAACGGACCTGAATATCCTGATCTACGGAGAAAGCGGCGTTGGCAAGGAACTGTTTGCCAGCGCCATCCACAACGAATCCGAACGGAACCGCGGTCCGTTTGTCGCGATCAATTTCAGCGCCCTGTCGGAGGACCTTGTGGAAAGTGAGCTGTTCGGCTATGAGGAGGGCGCGTTTACGGGAGCCAAAAAAGGCGGCAGGCTGGGCATCTTTGAGCAGGCGAACGAAGGAACCATCTTTCTGGATGAGATCGGGGATATCTCCCCGAGGATCCAGGCAAGGCTTCTGAGAGTGCTGCAGGAAAAAGAGATCCGGAGAGTCGGCGGAAGTGAAAACATTCCCATCGACGTCAGGGTAATTGCGGCGACCAATAAGAATCTGGTCAGCATGTGCCGGGAAGGAAGCTTCCGGGAGGATTTATACCACAGGCTGAAGAAATTTTATCTGAAAGTTCCTTCCCTGAAAACCAGAACGGAGGACATCGACGCGCTGGTGAAGCATTTTCTCAAAAAGTACGGCAGAGGAAAACTGAACATCTCCGAAGAGGTCATGGAAATTCTCCGCGCGAATCGCTGGAACGGCAACGTCAGGGAGCTGGAAAACGTGATCGAATATTTCATTGCGGTCAGCGAGAATCAGACGGTCAGGATATCCGATCTGCCGGAGGATTTTTTTGAAGAACCCGTAAGGCGCCGGCCCGAATACGCTTCCTATGATGAGATCCTTTACGAAAAAGGGAATCTGGACGAATACATTTACATCATGAACGCCATCAGGGATTATACCGACAGAGGCTTTACCATGAGCCGAAGAACGCTGACGGAAGTAGCAAGGGAAAAATATCCCTATTTCACGGAGGAAAGGATCCGGAAGAAGACCGACGACCTACAGGATCTTAAGCTAATTACGAAATCCGTCGGAAGGGTGGGCATGAGGCTCACTTTAAACGGGGTGAAATACATAAACAATTACCGCCAATTTCCACCAATTAATATGTGACCACGGCGGTTGAACGACGGCGGCCAGAAAAAGGAAAGGCCGGAAAGGGTCAGGATACAGCCTTTTTGTGTCAGGGCCCTCTTTTTCTGCCGTAATGAGCATATTGGTATACGAATTGCTATACCTTAAAATAGAACCTATACAGATACCGTCTGCCTTGGGGCAGACGCCTGTATCGGAATTCAATCTATTTTTAGGAGGTAGGAAATGAAAGGAGAAAAAGACCTGCAGCGGCTTGAAAAACGGTTGACCGGGTTCCAGGCGCCGCATACCTACGCGATCATATTTTTTGTTATTATTGCAATGTGGCTGCTGACCTTCGTGATCCCGGCGGGGAAATTTACAACTCACGATATCGAGTATACAGACGCCGGCGGAAATTTAAAGTCAAGAACTGTCCTGATGCCGGAAACCTTCCGGTATGCGTACAACTTTGACGCGGAGGCGCTGGACAGCGCTTTGACGGACCTGAGCAAGGATACGCCGGAGCTGGAGGAGCTCGGTGTCGATCAGACGGCGCTGAACGATTTTCTGTCTTCGGATCCCTCAGGCTGGACGCAGTCCGCGCTGGATGAGATCGGGCTGACCGATCCGGTGCTTTACAGCCTGTTCGGAGACACGGTCTTCGATACGAGCCAGAAATTACATAACACCGCCACCGTCTGGGGCACCGACGATTTCGGCGGGTTCGGCGTTCTGAATTATCTCTTCGAAGGTCTGGTGACCGGCGATAAATACGGTTCCGCAGTCGGAATCGTGGCGTTGATCCTCGTCGTAGGCGGCGCCTTCGGCATCATTATGCGGACCGGCGCGGTGGAAGCAGGGATCTATGCGTTCATGCGGAGATCGAAGGGGATTGAGAGATTCTCTCTTCCGGTTCTCTTTTTCCTGTTCGCTTTGGGCGGAGCCACCTTCGGCATGTCCGAGGAATGCATTCCGTTTGCCATGGTCATGGTTCCCTTTGTCATCGCCATGGGATATGATTCCATTGTGGCGGTTACCGTTACCTTTGTCGCGGCGCAGGTTGGAAATGCGACCTCATGGATGAATCCTTTCGGAGTCGCCATTGCCCAGGGTATCGCGGAAGTGCCGATCCTGTCCGGGGCGCCTTTCCGGATCGTCATGTTTATCGTCGTTACCGCGGCGGCGGCGGGTTATATGATGTTCTATGCGGAAAAGATAAGAAAGAATCCTCAGCTTTCCGCGGTATATGAGATCGATGGATATTTCAGAAACAAGATCGCGGAAGAAAGCGAAGGCATCCACGGGGAATTCACGCTTGGACATAAGCTGGTCCTGCTGGATATGGCGGCGGTGTTAGTTTGGATCGTCTGGGGCGTTACCCAGAAAGGATATTATATTCCCGAAATCGCGTCCCAGTTCTTCGTAATGGGCTTTGTGGCCGGCGTCATCGCCGTCGTCTTCAAGCTGAACGGAATGGGAATCAACGAAATGGCCTCCGCCTTCCAGAGCGGCGTGGCGGATCTGGCCGGGACCGCGGTGGTCGTCGGTATGGCAAAAGGGATCCTCCTCGTTCTGGGCGGTTCCGACGCAACGGTGGCCTCCTCTCTGAACACGATTCTGTATAGTATGGGGATCGCCATCGGCGGCCTGCCCGTGGTAGTTACCGGCTGGCTGATGTATGTGTTCCAGAGTCTGTTCAATCTCATCGTCACTTCGAATTCGGGGCAGGCCGCGCTGACCATGCCGATCATGGCTCCGCTTTCCGATATCGTCGGCGTATCGAGACAGATCGCAGTATTGGCATATCAGATGGGTTCCGGCTTTGTCGACGCCTTTACTCCCTGTTCGGCCAGCTTACTCGGCGTGCTCGGCGTCGCGAGGATCAACTGGATAAAATGGGCGAAGTTCCAGATCAAAATGCAGGGTTTCCTCTTTGCTCTGGGAACCGTCTTTATCATCATAGCGGTTTTGATCGATTTTTCATAATTTGAGTAGGAGACAAGAGATGATCACAATTATCAGGAATGCCGGAATCTATAAACCGGATTATGCGGGAAAAAAAGACGTCCTGCTGGTCGACGGGAAAATCGGCGCCGTGGAGGATGAAATCACGGTCAGGGTCGACGGTGTCCCCGGACTGGTCAACGAAATAGACGCTTCCGGTATGGTAATGACGCCGGGCTTCATCGACTCCCATACCCATATGCTGGGCGGCGGCGGGGAAGGCGGTTATAAGACAAGGACGCCGGAAGCCGTGCTTACAGACTTTACCATGGCGGGGATCACAACCGCCGTGGGATGCCTTGGCACGGACGGCGTTACCAGAAGCATGGTATCCCTGCTGGCAAAGGCAAAAGGCCTGGACGAGGAAGGACTGAACACCTTTATTTATTCCGGTTCTTACCGGGTTCCGGTCGTTACGGTAACCGGCGAGGTGATGAAGGACCTGCTGGTCGTGGATAAGGTGATCGGCATAGGGGAAATTGCGTTGTCGGATCACCGCTCTTCTCAGGTCACACAGGAGGAATTCAATAAGCTGGCCGCCGACGTCAGAGTGGGTGGCATGCTTTCCGGGAAGGCGGGGATCCTGAACATCCATCTGGGGGACGGGAAAAGGATGCTGGAGATCATTCTGAACGCGGTGGAAAATACGGAGATTCCCCTCACTCAGTTCCTGCCTACCCATGTCAACAGAAACAAGGCGCTGTTCGAAGAAAGCATCCGGTATGCGAAAGCGGGAGGGTATATCGACTTGACCGCCAGCAACGACCCCGTCTTCTGGGAAGAGGAATATGACGAGGTCCGGGTAAGCAAAGGCCTGAAAAGGCTTCTTGAAGAGAACGTGTCCGCCGATTGTTTCACCTTTTCTTCCGACGCCCAGGGAAGTCTGCCCTTATTCAATGAAAAAAAGGAATTTATAGGCCTTGGCGTAGGGAAGCCGGATTGCCTGCTGAAGGAGATACAAAACTGTGTGCTGGAACAGGGGATCCCATTGGAGACGGCCCTTCGCGCCGTAACAGTCAATCCCGCCCGGATCCTGAAGCTTCCGGCGAAAGGGCAAATCGAAGCGGGCTGCGACGCGGATCTGTGCCTGCTGAAGAAAGACGCACTGCAGCTCGATACGGTGATCTGCAAGGGTAAAATTATGGTGTCGAACGGAGAGCCTTCCGTTTACGGAGCGTTCGAGGTTCCGAAGCCGGCCCGGCGCTGAACGGCGGCGTCAGTCCCCCGTTTCGTAATGCCTGCGGTTTGAATTTAGTCATAAAACCCCCAAAACATCCATATCTTATAGCATGGATAGTATCGCTTCCTGACGGGGCGGGTATTTCCGCATGCTTTATAGACCGATGTGAAGGGGGTTTTTGTATTGTTATATAAAAAAATAGTGTTTCTCCTCGTGGCATGTCTGCTCATCGCCATGGTCCCATATGCAGTCAGTGCAGAAAATGACGAACCGATCCAGGTCGTTTCCAGCGCGGAAGAAGTTGTGCCGACAGTGCTGCCCACCTCCATTACCGGCGGCGCAGTCGGGATGGCCGTGGAGGCAAAATCAGCTGTTCTCATCGATGCGGGCAGCGGGACGGTATTATTTGAAAAGAATTCACACGACAGGCTTCCGCCTGCCAGCGTGACCAAGGTCATGACAATGCTTCTGATCATGGAGGCTGTCGACAGGGGTCAGATGTCGTTGGAGGATGAGGTTACAATCAGCGAAAAGGCTGCCAGCATGGGGGGCAGCCAGATGTATATGGAGCCGGGAGAACAGCATAAGCTGGAGACTCTGATGATGGGGATCTCCATCGCCAGCGCCAACGACGCCTGCGTTGCGGCGGCGGAGTATCATTCGGGATCAACGGATATCTTTGTTGAAAATATGAACAAGAGAGCCGCCGAACTGGGCATGGTGGACACCCATTTCGTAAATACAAACGGGCTTCCGGTAGCCGATCACTACACCAGTGCATATGATATAGCATTGATGTCTAAAGAGTTGGTTAAGCATGAGAAGATTCGGGATTGGTTCAGCGTCTGGATGACAAATATAACAGTGGGACTTCCGAATAAGAAGCAGACAGAGTTGGGACTGACGAATACCAACCGGCTGATCAGAACCTATCCCGGCGCTAATGGAATCAAAACCGGTTTTACCCAGGAAGCCGGATACTGCCTGTCCGCTTCGGCGACAAAGGGAGATCTGACTTTGATTTCCGTTATTATGGGAAGTCCGACATCAACGGTGAGGTTTGCCGAGGCATCGAGATTATTGGATTACGGATTTGCAAATTACGATTCGGTAAAATTGGCTGAAAAAGGCGAACCGATGGGAATGGTAGTCATAGAAAAGGGCACGCCCAACCTGGTAAACGCAGTTGCGCCCGAGAACATCAGCGTTCTGGTAAAAAAAGGCGACAAGGATACCATACGGGGAGAGCTTGCGTACAAAAATACAATATCGGCGCCGGTTGCCAGGGGGGATCAGATCGGAGAGCTGGTCATCTATCAAAAGGATGCGGAGATCGCGCGATATCCCATCGTAGCGGAAGCAGATGTGCAAAAAGCCAGCCTGCTTGAGATCTATCTCAGGATGATAAAAACCTTGGCCTAGGCTAAGACTCAGTTCGGTGTGAATTTGACCAAGAGCCGAACGCATAGTCGCGCCGCCAAGCAGCCAAAGACTGCCGGAAATGCCGACCATTAGGGGGTAACGCATAGAATGAATGAATACGTAATAGCTTTTTCTTCCTTTCACAGAGCGCAATATGCCCAAGAAAAGCTACAGGAAAAGGGAATCGGATCATCGCTGAAAAAAATACCGCCAAATGTTTTCAGTTCCTGCGGATATGCGGTTCATTTAAAAACGGGTAATATCAGAGCGGCTATAGACCTACTGGAGCAGAATCAGATCATCGCCAGGGGAGTCTATTTGGTGGAATATCAAAACGGAACAATCAATTACAGGCAAATTGCTTAGAATATCAGGGGCGCCGGAAAACCGGCGCCCTTTTTATGTGGCTGAACTGAAGTATGGCGCCAAAAGCGCTGTTTTTACAGCATTATAGCCATATACTCGCTTATAA
>DATMXY010000272.1:0-7884 GCA_035561275.1 Anaerovoracaceae bacterium
ACATTATAGAAATGTTACATATCACGAAAGAATTCCCCGGGGTGGTCGCCAATGACGATATCACCCTGCAGTTGAAAAAAGGCGAGATTCACGCGCTCCTGGGGGAGAACGGCGCCGGCAAATCCACTCTTATGAGCGTACTTTTCGGTCTTTACCAGCCGGACAAGGGCGTGATCAAAAAGGAGGGACAGGAGATTAAAATCAACAATCCCAATGACGCCAACGCATTGGGTATTGGAATGGTTCACCAGCACTTCAAACTTGTTCATAATTTTACGGTACTGCAAAACATCATACTGGGCGTGGAAACGACAAAGCACGGATTTCTTAAGATGGACTCTGCCCGGGAAAAGGTCGTGGAGCTGTCCAACCGGTACGGCCTGATGGTAAATCCGGACGCCCTCATCGAAGACATTACGGTGGGCATGCAGCAGCGTGTTGAAATATTAAAAATGCTTTATCGGGACAATGAGATCCTGATCTTTGACGAGCCGACGGCGGTTCTGACGCCGCAGGAGATCGAAGAACTCATGAAGATCATGAAAAGCTTGACCGACGAAGGAAAATCCATTTTGTTTATTACCCATAAACTCAATGAAATTAAAGCGGTGGCGGACCGCTGCACCGTTCTCAGAAAAGGAAAGGGGATCGGGACCGTTTCTGTTGCGGACACCTCGAAAGAGGAAATGTCGGAAATGATGGTAGGCCGCAAGGTCAGCTTTGCTGTCGAAAAGGGAGCGTGCACTCCCGGCGCAGCAAAATTTGAGGTGAGGAACCTGGTGGTGGGCTCGAGACACAGCGTCGCGGGTTCAAAGCACAGCATAAAAAAAGCGGTCAACAACGTGTCCTTTACAGTGAGAAAGGGCGAGATCGTATGCATCGCCGGAATAGACGGAAACGGACAGTCCGAGTTGGTATATGCCCTGACAGGACTTGCTCCCGTTGAAAGCGGGCAGATTCTTCTGGACGGAAGGGATATCACCAAAGCAACCGTGCGCAGCCGGAATGTGGCGGGAATGAGCCATATCCCCGAAGACCGCCATAAGGACGGCCTCATTCTGGACTATAAGTTGTCCGAGAATCTGATATTGAAGAAATATTTTACCCCTGAGTTCCAGAAAAGCGGTTTTATCCGGTTCAACGCAGTTTACCGGTATGCGGACAAGCTCATCGATGAATTTGATATCCGCAGCGGACAGGGCGCCAGGACCATCGTGCGCAGCATGTCCGGAGGGAACCAGCAGAAAGCTATCGTTGCCAGGGAGATCGATCTGGATCCTGAGATCCTCGTCGCGGTACAGCCGACCCGGGGTCTGGACGTCGGCGCCATCGAGTATATCCATAAGCAGCTTGTGGAGCAGAGGGATGCCGGAAAGGCAGTCCTTCTGATTTCACTGGAGCTGGACGAGGTGATGAATGTCAGCGACCGCATCCTGGTCATCTATGAAGGGGAAATCGTCGGCGATCTGAATCCGGCTGAAATAACAGTACAGGAGTTGGGGCTCTATATGGCCGGCTCAAAACGAAGCGAGGTGGCTGTATGAACCGGATGAAAAACCTTTTGATCAGCGAGGCCTTCAACAATGCCTATTCCTCCATATTTTCCATTCTGATCGGCCTGCTTTTCGGATTGATCATCCTGCTGGCCAGCAATCCCGGCCAGGCCGCGGACGGCTTCGGTATCATTTTAAAGGGCGGTTTCAGCACCGGCGCCAAAGGGATGGGGCAGGTCCTGTATTTTGCCACGCCGCTGATCCTGACAGGACTGTCGGTAGGCTTCGCTTTTAAAACCGGGCTGTTCAATATCGGCGCCGCGGGACAATTTATCATGGGTGCTTTCGCCGCCATATACATCGGCGTAAAGTGGACCTTCCTTCCCGCGCCCTGGCACTGGATCGCCGCATTGACCGGCGCCGCGCTGATCGGCGGTCTGTGGGCTTTGCTTCCGGGGCTTCTGAAAGCATACCTGAACGTGCATGAAGTTATCGCCACCATCATGATGAATTATATCGGGATGTACATGACTAATTACCTGGTCAAGCTTTCTGTTTATGATTCGAAAAAAGGACTTTCCATGAACACCGCGGAATCGGCGGTCCTGCCGAAGGGCGGGTTGGATGATATCTTCTTCAATCCGCTGGGCTCTACAAAGGATATGTCCACCGTCAACTGCGGCATCTGGATCGCGATCGTAATCGCAATCGTCATGTATATCATTTTAAATAAAACAACCTTCGGCTACGAGCTGAAGGCTTGCGGTTTCAATGCCCATGCCAGCAAATACGCCGGGATCAACGCCAAACGGAATATCGTGCTGTCCATGGTCATCGCCGGTATGCTTGCAGGTCTGGGCGGAGGGCTCCTTTACCTTTCCGGCGCAAACGGCAGGCATATCAAGGTCGTTGATGTACTTGCGGCAGAAGGCTTCAACGGGATCCCGGCAGCCTTGCTGGGCCTGTCGAATCCCATCGGTATCATCTTCTCCGCAATCTTTATCTCTTATATCACCCAGGGAGGAAATTACCTGCAGACGCTGGACTATATGCCGGAGGTCATCGATATCATCATTGCCTGCATCATTTACTTCAGCGCGTTTTCCCTGATCTTCAGGACGCTCCTGCCCCGATTCCTCAAATACCGGAAAGAGCGCCAGACCGCAAAGGCCGGCGCAGTGGCGGAAGCGTCAGACACGGTGGATTCCGCCGCAAATGGCAAAGGAGGTGACCGGTAATGGGTATCCTGTTTCTTGTATTCCAGCAGACCATGTTTTTCTCCATTCCCCTGCTGATCGTAGCCCTCGGCGGCGTGTTCACGGAACGGAGCGGTGTCACCAACATCGCTCTGGACGGAATGATGATCATGGGCGCTTTTACCAGCATCTTCTTCATCAACCAGATGGAGGATACCATGAGCGGGCAGGCCCTGCTAATCCTCGCCATCGTGATCGCGACGGCGACCGGAACGGTCTTCTCCCTGCTGCATGCGTATGCCGCCGTCAATCTGAAGGCGGACCAGATCATCAGCGGTACCGCGCTGAATATGTTTGCCCCGGCCTTTGCGATCTTTACAGCCAGAATGATCCAGAAGAACGGCGTCCAGCAGATCAACTTCACCAATACCTTCCGGATTCCGTCAGTTCCCGTTCTGGGGGATATTCCGGTCATTGGGGGCCTGTTCTTTAAAAATGCCTACATCACGACATACATCGGATTCGTCATCCTGATTCTGGCCGTGATCGTGTTATATAAAACGAAATTCGGGTTACGCCTGAGAGCCTGCGGCGAGCACCCCCATGCCGCCGATTCCGTCGGTATCAACGTTTATAAAATGCGTTACGCCGGCGTCATGATCTCCGGCGCGCTGGCCGGACTGGGCGGGCTGGTTTTCGTGATCCCGACCTCCACCAACTTCAATGAGACCGTGGCCGGATACGGATTCCTGGCTCTTGCCGTCATGATCTTCGGTCAGTGGAAACCGCTGCGGGTGCTGTTTGCGGCGTTTTTCTTCGGACTGATGAAGACCGTTGCGTCGGCATATTCGGTCATTCCGATCCTGTCGACCTCGAATATTCCCAGCGACATTTATAAAATGGTTCCTTTTATCGCGACTCTTATCGTGCTGGCCTTCAGCTCCAGGTCATCCCAGGCGCCGAAGGCGGTTGCGGTTCCTTACGATAAAGGCAGCAGGTAAGCAAGGACGCCGGGGAATCGGATATCTCATACATAACAGAGACAAACGATTGGAGAACCTATGTCATTCTTACCTGTGACAATTGAAGAAATGCGGGAGAGAGGCTGGGATCAGGCGGACTTTGTCCTGATCACCGGAGACGCCTATGTGGACCACCCTTCTTTTGGGACGGCCATCATCAGCCGGGTCCTGGAAAGCCGCGGCTTCAAGGTCGCGATCCTGGCGCAGCCGGACTGGAGGACAGCCGATGATTTCAGGCGGTTCGGAAAACCGAGGCTGGGATTCCTGATCAACGCGGGAAACGTGGATTCCATGGTGAACCACTACTCCGTACTGAAGCATAAAAGGAAAGCAGACGAGTATTCTCCCGGCGGCAAGGCTGGAAAACGCCCGGATAGGGCCGTCATCGTCTACAGCGGAAAAGCGAGAGAGGCTTATAAGGACGTACCGGTGATCATCGGCGGGATCGAAGCCAGCCTGCGGCGTTTTGCCCATTACGATTATTGGGACGACAAGGTCCGACGGTCTGTCCTCCTGGACGCAAAGGCCGATCTGCTCATCTACGGCATGGGAGAACGGGCCGTTGTAGAGATCGCCGAAGCGCTGGATTCCGGCATCGCGGTCAGGGATATCGGCTGGATCAGGGGTACGGTTTACCGGACGGTCAATGCGAAGCTCAGGGACGGCGTCACGGAGGAAGACTTTGAGAAGGAGATGTTCGGTGACTGGGATACTGTGATGCTTCCGGCTTTTGCGGATATCTCAGGCGTTTCGGAAGCGGCAAAGAAAAGCTATTGCAGGAGCTTTCTGCTTCAGTATCAGAACAATGACTTTATCAGCGGGAAACGGCTGGTTGAAAAGTACGATAAAACAGTCTATGTGGTCCAGAACCCGCCCCAGGAACCGCTGGGTACGCAGGAGCTGGACGACGTCTACGAGCTTCCCTATGAAGGGACGTACCATCCTGTCTATGAAAAGGATGGCGGCGTTCCCGCTATCGAGGAGGTAAAGTTCAGCATCATCGCAAACCGCGGCTGCTTTGGCGGCTGCAGCTTCTGCGCCCTGACCTACCATCAGGGGCGGGAGGTGCGGGGCAGGAGCAAAGAATCCGTCGTCCGGGAGGCGGTGCGCCTGACGGAACAAAAGGACTTCAAGGGATACATCCACGATATCGGGGGCCCGACGGCGAATTTTCGCAGGGCAGCCTGCAGAAAGCAGCAGAAATCGGGCGTATGCAAAAATAAGGATTGTCTTTATCCGAAGCCCTGCCCCCAGATGGATATCGACCATACGGAGTACCTGGACCTGCTTCGGACTGTCCGAAATCTGGACAAGGTCAAGAAGGTCTTCATCCGTTCCGGTATCCGGTATGACTATTTGCTTGCCGGCAAGGACGACCGGTTCCTGGAAGAACTGTGCAGGCATCACGTGAGCGGAACGCTGAAGGTTGCGCCGGAACATGTTTCCAGCCGGGTGCTGGCAAAGATGCGGAAGCCCCCGAAAGAGGCGTTTCTGGCTTTCAGCAAAAAATATAAGGAAATCAACGAACGGCTGGGACTGAAGCAATACCTGATCCCGTATTTCATCTCGTCCCATCCCGGCTCCACTCTGGAAGACGCCGTGGAGCTGGCGCTGTTTCTGAAAAAGGACGGATTTGTTCCGGATCAGGTACAGGATTTCTATCCGACGCCTGGGACTCTGTCAACCTGTATGTTTTATACGGAGCGGGACCCGTTTGCCGGCGAGAAGGTTTATGTGCCGAAGGACCCGGAAGAGAAAAGGATGCAGCGCGCTCTGCTGCATTTCAATAAACCTGAAAACAGGGCGATTGTAAAGGAAGCATTGCAGAAGGCCAAACGAGAAGATTTGATCCCGGTCCTGCTGGGACCGTCAGAGAAAAAGGGGGGGCGAATATGAGCCTGATTGCAAAATTACCTGACATCGTGGAAGAAAGCAGAAAGGCTTGCCAGTCGGTTACGGCGGGGAGTTATTCCGTATCTGAAAAGATCGGACATGGCGATAACATGCTGGTGCACGCGGATAATCTGCCCTTTATGAAGTACCTTCTGGAAGAGAAGGGAATGGCCGGAGCGATCAATCTGATTTACATAGATCCGCCGTTTTTTTCCAAGGCAAATTACGGGACGGAGATCAAGCTCCAATCGGATAAGATCAGCAAGATCCCTGTCATAAAGCAGAAAGCCTACCATGACGTCTGGGAAAAGGGGATGGAAGAATATCTCCGGATGCTTGCCGACCGGTTCTTCCTGATGAAGGAGCTGCTTGCCGAGGACGGCTGTCTCTGGGTCCATTTGGACTGGCACAGCGTCCATTATGTGAAGGTCCTGCTGGATGAGATCTTCGGGGAAAAGAATTTCATCAACGAGGTCATCTGGAATTATAAATCGGGCGGAGTCAGCAAGAATTATTTCGCCAGGAAGCATGACACTCTGCTGTTCTATGCGAAGTCGCCGAAATATTACTTCCTGGCGCAGCAGGAAAAGTCCTACAACCGTGATTTCAAACCTTACCGGTTCAAGGGCGTGGCCGAATACCGCGACGAGCTTGGCTGGTATACCATGGTAAACATGAAGGACGTCTGGCAGATCAATATGGTGGGCAGGACTTCGGCGGAGCGGACCGGCTATGCGACGCAAAAGCCGGAGCAGCTTATCGAACGGATTCTGGAAAGCTGCACCCGTGAAGGCGATTTGTGCGCCGATTTCTTCTGCGGCTCGGGGACGCTTTCCGCCGCCGCCAACCGCCTGGGAAGAAGATGGATTACCTGCGACATCGGCGAACTGGCTGCCGTAAATACCCATAAAAGAATGGTTGCGTCCTCAAGGGATGGGTATCGATTCTATACAGATTCGAACCATACTGAAAATAAAGGCAGTTTAACTGTTAAAACCGATCTTCAGCCGCTTCCGGTTTCCGATAAAACGAAGCTTACCGTAACACTTATGGACTATCGACCAAATTCTTTGCATAATATTCCTGTGGAAGAGAAGTATCTGTCTGTTATAAAAAAAGTTGTGAAAGAGGATTCGCTGCAGCTGGTGGACTATTGGAGCATCGACTTTGACTATGACCTGGACACCTATAAGCCTAAACAGTTTTTTTGCAAAGAGAGCGAGGGGATCCAGCTGTCCTGTGAACGGCTGGCTAAGGGATTTGGGAATATCGGCATCCGGTGTATCGATATATTCGGCAACAGTACATTCCAGGTAATTGATCTGCGGGGTTAGTCACGACGCGATTTGAAATTAGGGGGTAAGGAGATTGAAATTAAAATTAAAAAAACCAGAGATTGATAAGAAGCGCGTAAAGAGGGTGGGCGTAGATATCCTGTTCCTCGTAGTTGGCTGCTGCATCAGTGGGGTTTCGACCATCGGCATACTGATTCCCAACGGGCTGACTAGCGGCGGTATTACCGGCATGGTCCGGATTATCCAGGGTCTTGTTCGGGTGGATTTTTCCATATTGTTCTATGCGTTTGCTTTTACGATTTTTATCATATGCTGTATATTGCTTGGATGGAAAGAGGCCAGGAAGATCATCGTTATGACGATCCTTTACCCTTCCATACTGTTTATCTTTGAACATTTCGATTTTTCACTTGTAGAGGATAAGGACCTGTTTCTGGCGGCGATTTTCTGCGGAGTGCTGGGCGGGATCTGCTCCGGTTTGGTATTTTACAGAGGATATTCCTTCGGAGGCACCGATACCATAGCCAAGCTCATCCAGAGAAAACTGATGCCCCACGTGGGCCTCAGCCAGATCCTGCTCGTCATCGACGCGTGCGTCATCATCGGCTCCGGTTTTCTGTACGGGCGGAATATCGCGCTTTATGCCCTGGTCACCCAGGTCATCTTCTCTAAGACCGTGGATTACGTCATGTACGGCTTCGAGACGAGGGCGGTCCAGGTCGAGATCATCACCAGCAAGCACGATGTGATCGCAAATTACATAATGAATGAGATCAGCAGAGGCGTGTCCAATGTGACCGTGACCGGCGAATATACGAAAACGGTCCGGCAGAAAATCATAACCATCTGTTCCCCCAGGGAAAGCATGCTGATCAAAAAATATGTGGCGAAAACTGACCGGGACGCCTTTGTAACCATCATCCTCGTGGATACCGTCTGGGGCAACGGCGAAGGCTTCGGCGATATTTCAAAGGAATGACGGAAT
>DATMXY010000273.1:0-3583 GCA_035561275.1 Anaerovoracaceae bacterium
GTCTTGGAGAAGATTACATTAAAGCAATGGTTACTGCTTATCATGATTTTTAATATGGAGGAGAAACAGCCATCCGTAACGGAAATAGCGGAGTTTATTGGCGGTACCAGGCAGAATGTACGAAAAATGCTGGAGGTTCTCTCTGCTAAAGGCTATGTGACACTTTGCGTAAACAAACAGGATAAACGTAATCTATCCGTGGCTCTGACCGATAAAACATTTCTACTCTTCACACAGTTTGAAGCCAAGGGCGCTGACTTTCTGGAACGGCTTTTTGACGGAATTGACTCCGGCCTTCAGGAAAGCGCCAGAATTACGGTGGAGGCGCTCTTTAACAATCTTGAAAGGATGAAATTGCAATATGGGAAAAGTGATAGTCATATATAAATCCAGGTATGGCTTTACAAAAAAATATGCGCATTGGATTGCACAGGAATTGGGTGCAGAGCTAATGGAAGCCGAAAAGACAAAGGCTTCGGATTTGCAAAATTACGATGTCATCATTTATGGCGGTGGTCTCTATGCGGGTGGCGTAAATGGCTTTTCGCTAATTACAAAGTCGTTTCAATCTATTGCGGATAAGTCACTGTATCTGTTTACTGTGGGCGCTGCCGATGTAAGTGATAAAAAGAACGTAAACAGCATCCGCAGATCATTGTCGAAGGTGGTTACTCCTGAAATGGAGAGCAAAATTAAGATCTTTCATTTTAGAGGAGGCATTGATTACCCGAGACTCAGCTTTGCTCATCGTATCATGATGGGCATGATGGTTAAAACGATCAGGAAGAAACCGGAACCAGAATTAAGCAATGAAGAAAAAAGCATGCTGGCAACCTATGGTCAAGTTGTCGATTTTACTGACAAATCAGCCATCGATGATATGATTGATGACATAGAAGCCGGACGCAAGCTATAATTTGCCGATGAGGCCGGTTTGCCGGATAAAAAGGGTGCTCTTTACATAGCATTTGGCTTTTCTCTATAGTGTAATTAAGGGCTTGCAAGCTGAAATTCGGCTTACAAGCCCAATGAAAATTATCATAAAAAGCAATTTACAGAGAATTTTTCATACAGCCGTTACGGGCAATGCCGCAAAGCTCCACGATAACACCCGCGAAGATTTTAGCCGACGTCACGAGTTGGGACACGATAACAAACTCATCCGCGCCGTGGACGTTGTACTCCTGACCAGGCATCGTACAGCCAAAGCAAACCCCGCCGTCTATATTATGTACATATGTCCCGCCGCCTGTCGAAAGGCATTTTCCCTCACAGCAGGTATATTTCTCGTACGCCCTGAGCAGCGTCCGCACAAAAGGCGAATCACCCGGCGTATGGTGCGCCGGAGTATACCCGCGGCGTTCAAGGGTCAGGCCATTTTCTGTAAAAGCAGGATAAAGGGCGCCGAGCGTGTTGTCCTCGTTTGCACAAAGCGGGGTACGGGAATCGAACCAGCCTTCCAGATGCTCTGGTGTCAATTCGAATGTGTCGAGGGAGATCGTAAGGTCGCCCGAAATTTCGTCGTGCATTGCGACTCCCGCCGCCCTACCGGGCCAGTCACCGTGCGGAAACAACCTGTTTAGGCCGCGAACCGCGGAGAATGCCTCGGACTCGTGCAGCGGCAAAGCGCTTAGAAAGTCGAGCAGCGCGGTGACAGCATTGTTTGCCTTCTCAGGGCGCGCCGCGTGTCCGCCGGTCCCGGTCACACCAACGACAATCGTATCTCCCTGCACTTCACAGACAAAACGGGCTCCGGTGCGCCGCTGTGCTTCCCGGCAGTGCCAATGCACCGTTTCCAGGGGCAGGCCTTCGATTCTTGCCTGCGCTTCGCCAGGTACAACATTGATACGGAAACCGCCGCTAGCCGAGACGATCCGCGGAGCTTCGCTCTTCGGGAAAGAGGCAAAAAAAGAAGCCTGCACTCTGCCCTTCTCGGTGTTGACGACAGGAAACTGCCCGTCCGGTGTAAAGAGATGGGGAGGCGGCGTCTCTTTTTTGAAGTAGTAATCAATGTCGCTGCTTCCACTCTCTTCATCGGTGCCGAGAATCAGACGCACATTGCTGTGCAGCGGAACCCCCGCTGCCTGGACGGCTGCCATCGCAAAGAGAGCGGCGACCGCAGGGCCTTTGTCGTCGCTGGCACCCCTCCCGTAAATCCGTCCGTCCTCCACAGTGCCGGCATATGGGTCGAAAGACCATCCGGATCCCTCACCCACCACGTCGAGGTGTGCCAGAATGCCCAGTTTGGTATCCGAGTCGTTCATATCGACGGTGCCGACATAGTTTTCGTGGTTGTGTACAGATAATCCGAGTCTCTTCGCAATCGAAAGTGCCACCTTCAGCGCCTCGGCAGGCCCTTTTCCGAATGGAAATCCCTCCTGTGCACCCTCCCTGACGCTACGCACGGAAATGAGAGAGGTGAGCGCCTCAGTCATCTCACGGGTATGGGTGTCAAGATACTCTTCGTATGTCATCTTTTTTCTCCTTGTATAATGAATTTTTGTCTGGATTCAAACACTTTACGATGGTATATCCGTCATAAAGCAGTCCAGTCGACATCCACTCCGAGGCCGGGTTTCTCGGTCAGCGTGATATTGCTTCCGTGCTGTTCGAAACCACCGGTCACAATGCTGCTTTTGTTAAGCTTTATATGGCTGTCGAGATCCGCCAGGGTGATATTGGGCTGTGAGGCAGCGAGATGTGCGCCTGCCGTTACCCCGACCCAAGTTTCCAGCATGCAGCCGACCATGCATGGTATGCCCGCCGCCTCGGCGATGGCATTGATTTTGAGAGCGGGCAGAATACCGGCACTCTTCATGAGCTTGATGTTGATGATGTCGGCTGCACCTGCCTTTACGGCTTTGAGGGCGTCAACCGGACTGTGCACACTTTCATCGAGCATCAAATGCTGTGAGATATGGTTCCGGACAAAGGCATGACCCTCAAGATTAAAGGCGCGCAGCGGCTGCTCGACCTCGTCGATACCCAGTGCTTCCAGCTTCTTCATTGCGAGGATTGTCTCTTTGATATCCCAGCCCTGGTTGGCGTCGATGCGAAGTGTGATACTGTCCCCGACTTCTTTGCGTATAGCGGCGAGGTTGCCGATATCATCCTCGATATTGACCCCCGCTTTTATTTTCAGTATCGTGAATCCTTGGTCAACGAGTTCCCGTGCGTGCGCAACCATCTCTTCTCTCTGCTTGATTCCGATGGTACAGTCGGAGTAAACATTGGGCCTGCTGCCGCCGAGCAGCCGGTAGAGGGGCATATTCGCCCGTTTTCCTTTAAGATCATACAAGGCAATATCAATGGCGGCCTTGGCCGGAGTGGATGCAGCACTCTCACTGTCAAGCAGCGCGTGGATTCCGGCGATGTCATCGGCATCGGCCCCGATAAGCTTGTCCCGGATCCGATTTATAAAATGCAGTATATCTTCAGGATAATTCCCGGTCACGGCGTGGTACGGAGAGCCTTCGCCGTATCCGGTGAGTCCGTCCTCTGTAACGATGCGCAACAATACCGTTTCGGTTGCCATTATAGTTCCAAGCGCGATGGTAAAGGGTTTGAGGTACGGAGCTTTAAA
>DATMXY010000274.1:0-9993 GCA_035561275.1 Anaerovoracaceae bacterium
ATGGCAAAAGCTAAATTTGAAAGAACAAAGCCCCATGTTAACATCGGGACTATCGGTCACGTAGACCACGGCAAGACCACGTTGACGGCGGCAATCACGAAGACATTGTTCACCAGATACGGATTGGGCCAGATGGTAGCCTTCGACCAGATCGACAAGGCTCCGGAAGAGAGAGAAAGAGGAATCACCATCGCAACAGCCCATGTGGAATATGAAACAAAGAACAGACACTACGCCCATGTAGACTGCCCAGGTCATGCGGACTATGTAAAGAACATGATCACCGGAGCGGCGCAGATGGACGGAGCGATCCTGGTGGTAGCGGCCACAGACGGCCCGATGCCCCAGACCAGAGAGCACATCCTGCTTTCCAGACAGGTAGGCGTACCCCACATCCTCGTATTCCTGAACAAGTGCGACGCGGTAGACGACGACGAGCTTCTGGACCTTGTCGAAATGGAAGTAAGGGAATTGCTTGACTTCTATGAATTCCCGGGAGACGACACACCGATCATCAGAGGCTCCGCACTGGAAGGGTTGAATCACCCGGAAGGGCCATGGGGAGACAAGATCATAGAATTAATGGATGCAGTGGACAGTTTCATCCCGCAGCCGGAAAGACCGACAGACAAGCCTTTCCTGATGCCTGTGGAAGACGTCTTCTCCATCACGGGAAGAGGAACGGTAGCCACAGGAAGAGTGGAAAGAGGACTGCTGAAGGTTTCCGACGAAGTTGAAATCGTAGGACTGTCAGACCATGCAAGGAAAGTAGTGGTAACGGGCGTGGAAATGTTCCGGAAGCTGCTTGATCAGGCACAGGCGGGAGACAACATCGGAGCGCTGCTCCGAGGCGTGCAGAGAACTGACATCGAAAGAGGCCAGGTACTCGCGAAGCCGGGCAGCATCAAGCCCCACACCAAGTTTGCGTCCCAGGTATACGTACTGAAGAAGGAAGAGGGCGGAAGACATACCCCGTTCTTCAACGGCTACAGACCACAGTTCTATTTCAGGACAACCGACGTAACGGGAAACCTGACGCTGCCGGAAGGCGTTGAGATGTGCATGCCGGGAGACGACATCCAGATGAATATCGAGCTGATCACACCCATCGCCATGGAAGAAGGCTTAAGATTCGCCATCAGAGAAGGCGGCAGGACGGTTGGAGCCGGCGTCGTAACAAAAATTATAGAATAATTTCCTGCGCCATTGTAATGCACCTGGTCACAGGAAAATTTCAGGTGCGATTAATCATATCAGAAAAATAGAGGCACTATCAATTGATAGTGCCTCAAATAATTAGCGAACAGGCTTGAGCCTGTTCGTTTTCGTCAATCTGCCGCTTGTTCAAGCAGCCCTAATTCCCTGGCAATTTCCAGGTTTACTTTTAATACGTTAACGGTTTCTTCTCCGAAAATGCCGAGAAATTTTCCCTGCGTATTCGCTTTTATGATGGCTGTCAGTGTTTCCTGTGACAAATCCGTCGCATCAATTAAAGCCGGTATCTGGACGGCAGCCGATGCGGGACTGATGTGCGGGTCAAGGCCGGAGCCGGATGCGGTCAATAAATCCGTAGGGATATCCTCCTTTTTTACGGAAGGATTCGCTGCCAGGAATTCCGCAATATCCGCCTTGACACGCGCGATCAGTTCGGGATTTGTCGGCGCATAGTTCTTTGAACCGGAACCGACTCCCGTATAACTGCCGCTGTCTTTATCCGCCTGTGTATAGGTATTGTAATTCACAGTGGAAGGACGGCTTTTCATAAACCGCGCGTCCGTAAAATCCTGTCCCACGATCTCCGAACCCACGGCCTGACCGTCTACCACGATCAGGCTGCCGTCAGCCTGGTTGGGAAAGATGATCTGACTGATCCCTGTGAGCAGCAAAGGGTAAGCCAGCCCGCAAATCAAAAGCAGCGCTATTGTCACTAAAAACGGCTTCTTTATTCCTTTCAAAATTGTACTCATTTCGATAACCTCCTGTTATAAACTTCTTCTCCCAGTATTTTGTTCACAGAGCTTATAAACGCACGGTAACCCCTATCCTTGTCAGTCCTGCAGGGGATTGCCCGTGACAAAATCTCCTCGGCGTCCTGTTCATCAAAATCAAGGCAGCTTGCCAGGATGGCCTTGACCTCATCGGAAGACGCCCCGCGGGCAAATTCGTCAGCCGCTTGATAGACCTTCTCGTCCTCATAGAAATTGCGCCGTTCCAGATCGAGATAATCAAATATTTTCTTACAGCCATAAACAATCAGCAGGGCGATGGCCAATACGCCGATACTTTTTAAAAAACTGTCCGTACAAAGTCCCCCTTTTAATCTTATTAACCTCCCGCTACATCCCTAAACCCGTCAGCACCGGGGTGATGAAAAGATCGATCAGCTTGATGCCCGCAAAGGGCGCGATCACGCCGCCCAGTCCGTAAATCAGCATGTTGCGCGCAAGCATCTTCTCCGCGCGCATTGGTCTGTACCTGACGCCCTTCATCGCAAGGGGAATCAGGATCGGGATAATGATGGCATTGAAAATCAAAGCGGAAAGAATCGCGCTGTAAGGAGTGGACAGGGCCATGATGTTCAGTATTTGCAGTTGCGGGATGACCACCATAAACATTGCGGGAATAATCGCAAAATACTTGGCGAGATCATTGGCAATACTGAATGTCGTCAGGGAACCCCGCGTGATCAAAAGCTGCTTACCGATTTCCACCACATCCAAAATCTTGGTAGGGTCGGAATCAAGGTCGATCATATTCGCCGCTTCCTTGGCGGCGGCGGTTCCGCTGTTCATCGCGATACCCACATTCGCTTGCGCGAGGGCGGGAGCGTCGTTGGTGCCGTCTCCCGTCATGGCGACAACTTTGCCTTGGGCCTGTTCGGCTTTGATTGTATTGATCTTGTCTTCCGGTTTGCTTTCCGCAATGAAGCTGTCCACACCGGCCTCCTGGGCTATGGTCGCCGCAGTCAGCGGATTATCGCCGGTACACATGATGGTCTTGATCCCAATGGCGCGCAGTCTTGCAAAACGCTCCACAAGTCCATCCTTAATGGTATCCTTCAGATAAATGACTCCTAAAATCCGGTCTCCGATACAGGCTACCAGCGGAGTACCGCCTAATTTGGCAACTTCGCTCACCCGGGCCTCCAAATCCTTTGGAATGGCGCCGCCCAGCTCCTGTACATACTTTTGAATCGCATCGGAAGCGCCTTTGCGAATCCTTGTACCGTCTGGAAGATTGACGCCGCTCATGCGCGTCTGTGCGGTAAACTCCATGAACTCCATACCGGGAATCTCATTCTGACGTTCCCCGCTCAGGCGCTCGCCGAGTTCGACCACCGATTTACCCTCCGGGGTATCATCTTTAATCGAGCTGACGACGGCATAGTGAATCAGTTCCTGTTCGCGCGTATTGCCCACAGGGATAAATTTCGCCGCCATACGGTTGCCGTAAGTGATGGTGCCGGTTTTGTCGAGGATCATGGTATCCACATCACCGCAGACCTCCACAGCTTTTCCGGACATGGCAATGACGTTAAACCGCGTAACGCGGTCCATACCGGCGATGCCAATAGCAGACAGCAGCCCGCCGATGGTGGTGGGGATCAGGCATACCGTCAGTGCGACCAGCGTGGAAATCTGCAGACGGACTCCGCTGTACAATGCGATGGGATAAAGGCTGACAATAACGATCAGGAAGATGATCGTCAGGCTTACCAGCAAAGTATTCAGCGCGATCTCGTTGGGCGTCTTCTTGCGGGAGGCGCCTTCCACCAGGGCGATCATTTTATCAAGGAAGGATTCTCCCGGATTTGACACGATCTGAATTTTCAGCCAGTCGCTGACCACCATGGTTCCGCCTGTAACCGATGTGAAGTCCCCGCCGCTTTCCTTTAGCACGGGGGCGGATTCGCCGGTAATCGCGGATTCGTCAACCGAGGCTACTCCTTCGATTACCTCTCCGTCGTTGGGGATCAATTCCCCGGCATTAACAAGCACCACGTCGCCTTTTTTCAGTGAACCGGCGCTTATGATGGTTTCGCTGCCATCGTCATTCAGGACGCGGGCCGTCATATCCTTCTGGGTTTTTTTCAGGCTTTGCGCCTGTGCCTTGCCCCGGCCCTCGGCCACCGCTTCCGCGAAATTGGCAAACAGGACTGTAATCAAAAGGATGACCGATACGATAGCGTTGTACAGCCGCAGACTGTTTCCCTCATCCCCAAGCATATTCGGGAAAAAGCAAAGCAGCAGCGTCAATACAAACCCTATTTCCACAATGAACATGACGGGGTTCCTCATCATGTACCGGGGATTCAATTTCGTAAATGCTCCAAGTATGGAGGATTTCAGGATGTCCCCTGTTATAAATTTTGTTTTCTTTTCTATACTCATGAAAGTATCCTCCTTAACTCCACAAGGTCATATGCTCGGCGATCGGGCCAAGGACCAATGCAGGGAAGAATGTCAGCGCGGCAATGATGATTACCACCAGGAGCAGCGATACGGTAAACGTCCCTGTATCTGTTCTTAATGTGCCGAGGGATTCGCTGACCGGCTGTTTCAGCATCAGCGAGCTCGCAATGGCCAGTATGATCATCAAGGACAGGTAGCGCCCGAAAAACATGGCCAGCCCTGTCGTGATATTCCAAAAATACGTATTGTCCGCCAGCCCCTCAAAGCCGGAGCCGTTGTTGGCGGAGGAAGACGCATACTCATACAATACCTGTGACAATCCGTGATAGCCGGGATTGGTGATCCCCGCCAAACCGGCCGGCACAGCAATGGCTAATGCCGTAAAAGCCAAAATCAGCAGCGGATGAATGATAATGCCCAGAGCCGTAAGCTTCATTTCCTTTCCTTCAATTTTTTTAGCCAGATATTCCGGCGTACGGCCTACCATAAGCCCGCAGATAAACACGGTCAGGATCACATACAGAAGCATGTTCAGCAGCCCGACGCCCTTGCCGCCGAACACAACGTTGAGCATCATATTGATAAGCGGGACCATACCGCCCAGGGGCGTCAGCGTATCATGCATGTTGTTGACGGTACCGGTGGTAAAAGCAGTCGTCACAGTGGTAAAAAGCGAGGATTGGGCGATCCCAAAGCGTACCTCTTTCCCTTCCATGCTGCCCATACTCTGATTTAATCCGGCCTGCTCCAGCAGGGGATTTCCGGCTTGTTCCGCCACAAAGCAGACAGCGATGCCTATAATAAAAATGACGAGCATCACGGCAAAAATAGGTCTGGCTTCCCTGCCGAGCAGGATTTTCGTTTCTTTGACCTTCCCGGTTTCCCTTTTACGGTTGCGGACCATGAGACCGAACATCACAACGCAGGCGCCGGGCAGAAGCATCATGGAGAGCATTTCGATCATGTTCGTAAACACGTTGGGGTTCTCAAAGGGCGTAGTTGAGTTGGCCCCGAGGAAGCCGCCGCCGTTGGTTCCCAGATGCTTGATGCTCTCCAGTGCGGCTATGGGACCCATGGCAATATCCTGATATTTTCCTTCAATCGTCGCAACCGTTACATTCGGGGCCAGGTTCTGCACGACGCCCTGTGAAACGAGCACCAGTCCAACCAGCAGGGAAAACGGCAGCAGGACGCGGGTCGTGATGCGGACGAGATCCGCATAGAAATTGCCCATTGTTTTTGTCTTGCCGGCAAAGCCGCGGATCGCGGCTATGCCGACTGCAAATCCGGTAGCCGCGGAGGTGAACATCATAAAGATGATGACCGCCATCTGGCTCAGATATGAAAGTCCGGACTCTCCGGAATAATGCTGGAGATTGGTGTTTGTCATAAAACTGATGATCGTATTAAAAGAAAGGCTCGGTTCCATCGCGCCGATGCCGTTGGGGTTCAGGAACAAAAGCCCCTGGACTCTCAGGATCAGATACCCGACAAACACCATGATCGCGTTGGTCGCAAGCAATGCCATAGCATACTGCTTCCAATTCATTTCTTTCCTGTCGATACCGCATATACGGTAAATCCCATTGTCTACCCGGTCAAAAAACGGATCGGCAAATGTGTGCGTTCCTACTGCAATATGGTATAGGTATTTACCCATTGGGAATATAACGGCAATAAACACTGCCAGAATTATGAGTATTTGCAGCATATTTTTTTCTCCACCTTTCCGCTAAAATTTTTCGGGATTGACCAGGGCATACACCAGGTATGCTCCCAAAGCTGCAATTAAAATTCCAAGAATTATCATAAAACAATCCTCCTTTAAGATTTTTCGATTTGGCGTCCGCACCAGTCGGCAAACAGCTTGATTAACAGAAAGCAGACTGCTAAGGCGCCAATCATTAAAAAATCCATAGTAAGTTCCTCCTTATCATTTGATTTGTGATTCAGTGTATCATCTATGTCATTAGTTTGGGGTTAGGGTTTTCTCGGGTAAATTAAAATTATATAAAGATACGTTTATAAAGGCCGCAGCCGGAAAAAAGCAATAAAAAACACCAACCCATCTCCTTTTGTGTGACATCGGTTAGTATTTGTATTTAAAATCTATTTATCAATGCTGCCAGGCTCAGCCGGATTTGCCGTCGTCGCCTGCCCGCAGCATCCGATAGCCGACGCCGATATGCGTTTGAATATACTTCGGCTGTGAAGGCGTTTTTTCCACTTTTTTCCGAAGGGTTGCCATAAAAACACGCAGAGCGGGGACGTCGCCGGAATAGGTGCCCCATATTTCATGCAGGATAAAGTTGTGAGTCAGAACCTTTCCTACATTCCTGGCCAGCAGGCACAAAAGCTTATATTCAATCGGAGTCAGGTGTATTTCCTCTCCGTCCAGCCATGTGCAGCCTGCCGCATAATCGATCTTTAAATTTCCGTTGGTAAAGACGGACGCGTCCTTTTGCAGCTTTTCACTGTCATAACGGACCCTGCGCAGGCTGACACGGAGCCGCGCAAGGAGTTCTTCCACACTGAACGGTTTTGTCAGATAGTCGTCCGCGCCGGCGTCCAGCGCGTCAATTTTATCACGGTCCTCGCTGCGCGCACTGACCACGATGATGGGCATGTTTGACCATGCCCGGACCTTTCTGATGATATCCACCCCATCCATATCCGGAAGCCCTAAATCCAGAATCATAATGTCCGGCTGCCTGGAAACAGCCTCAAGAATCGAACCTTCGCCCGTCCCGGCCGTATGATACTGGTAACCCTGCGTTTCCAGCGTTGTGGTAATCAGCTTACGGATCGCCTTATCGTCCTCTACCACGAGGATCAAGGGTTTATTCATGGATATCCACCTCCTCCGCCTGCAGGGTAAAGCAAAATACTGTACCTTGCGGGACATTATCCTTTACACAGATTTTACCTCCATGGGCCTCGATAATAGATTTACACAGGGAAAGGCCCAGTCCAAGGCCGCGCCGTCCGTCTCCGCGGACGTTATTCGCCGTATAGAACATATCGAACAGTCTGGCCTTGGCTTCGTCTGATATGCCGGGGCCGTCGTCGGCAATTTCTACAAGCGCCATTTCTTTTTCACGCTGTGCTGAAATGGTGATATGAGATCCAGGCGGCGTATATTTGATGGCATTGTCCACAATATTGATCAGAACCTGAATGATCAGCCGGGAATCCATTTTTGCCATCAGCAGCTCATCCTCCAATACGCTTTTTATTTCATACTCCACGCTGTTCCGGTTGATATGAAGCAGCGCTTCCGCGATGACTTCCTCCAGTAGTTCGGACTGCATCTCCAGATTTAACGTGCCGTTGTCGATCCGGGTTATGGAGAGCAAATTTTCCACCAGATTGATGAGCCACATGGAATCGTCATAGATATCGGTGTAAAGACCTTTTTTCTGCGCTTCACTCAATACTTCGGAATTTCCCATTAAGACGCCCGCATTACCGGAAATACTGGTGAGAGGGGTGCGCAAATCGTGGGAAATCGCCCGGAGCAGGTTGGCGCGAAGCTGTTCCTGCTGTATCTGCACGGAAATCTGTTTTTGTATTTCGTTCAGCCGTTCTTTTTCAAGCGCCAACGCGCATTCTCCCAGCATAGCGATCATCAAATTCTTTTCAAAAGGCTCTAAGGGAGTCTCCTTATCCATGGCAATTCCGGCGACGGCTAATACCGAATTGCCGCTGCGTACCGCAAGGTACAGGCACTTGGCGTCAGAAAGGGTGTTTGTAGTGGCCCCCGCCCGTTTATTGTTCTTGTATACCCACTCTGCCACCGCGCGTTCATTCGTTCCAAGAAAAGCGTGCGGATCGACTTCCGAATTCTCCTTTGGAAAAACCAGCGGTTCGGACAGCGTGTTCTGCTGCGGGGAATAAAAAATCACGGTCCGGTCCAGCAGTTTTACCATATGACGCGCCGTTTCACTCAGGATGTCTGATTGATCTTTCGCTTGCTGCAATTTCCGGCTTGTTTCCAGAAGGACCTCCGTGCGGTAAGCCTTTTGCGCCGATTGACGCGCCTGTTCCTTGACCCGCTTAGTCAGCGTGCTGGTGATGAACGCGGCTGCAAACATAACGATAAATGTCACAGGGTAGCCCGGATCGGTTGCCTGTAAAGAAAAGCGCGGCTCCGTAAAAAAATAGTTGAATAACAATACGCTTAATATCGATGATATCGCGGTATAGATCCTGCCTCTCGTAACGATGGCGTTCAGCTGAACGCCCAGAATATAAACGACGATAATATTTGCAATGCTGAAGTCCCAGTGAGTAAACAAAATTCCAATCAAAGTAGAGATGATTAAGACAGCGATTGATTTAACCGTGTCGCCCAGTGAAAAACCGGACGGTTTTATAAGCTTAAAACTGTTTGACCGGAAGGACGACTGTATATCGGGGATAATGTAAATGTCAATATTGGGTGCAAGTTCAGTTAGCCTGTCAGTAAAATTGGATTTCCCAAACCATCTCCTCATGTGGCTGGAGCGTCCTATGACAATTTTTGAGACACGGCTTGCCTTGGCATATTCTGCGATCTGCCCGGGGATATCTTCCCCATAAACGGTTGCAATCTGCGCGCCGAGCTGTTCAGCCAGCCTTACGTTTTCCCTCAGCGCAGTCTTGTTTTTGTCCGACAATTCCGGCGTTTCCACAAATAGCGCCGTAAACGCGCCGTGAAAAGCATCCGCCATCCTCGCCGCCGTACGGATGACCTTGGCGTTGGAGGGAACCGACGACAGGCAGACCAAAATATGCTCATTGGCATAGGAACTGCTGTTTTTTAAAGGTTCGCCGCTTTGTGCGGCGACTCGGTTCACATGATCCGCCGTACGGCGCAGCGCGATTTCACGCAGCGCGATCAGTTTTTCCTTAATGAAAAAATTGGAGAGTGCCCGTTGGGCCTGCTCTTCCCGGTAGATCTTACCTTTATTCAGGCGATCTATCAAATCATCCGGCTCGATATCAACAAGCTCGATCTGATCGGCGCCGTCAAATACACTGTCGGGAATACGCTCTCGTACGGATATCCCGGTAATGGAGGCTACAACGTCGTTAAGGCTTTCAATGTGCTGAACATTGATTGTAGTATATACGTCAATTCCCGCCTGAAGAAGCTCTTCGATATCCTGATATCTTTTTTTATGGCGGCATCCGCTTGCATTGGTATGGGCTATTTCATCCGCCAAAATAAGCTGGGGATTGCGCCGGATCGCTCGGTCCAGATCAAATTCCCTTAAAGAGACACCCTTATATAGTATTTCCAGGGGAGGTATTGACTCCAGCCCTTCCAAAAGCGTCATTGTTTCCGGCCGGACATGGGGCTCAATATAGCCGGCAACAACATCAATGCCGTCTTTTTTTGCCTCATGAGCGTCACTGAGCATGGCGCAGGTTTTGCCGACGCCTGCCGCGTAACCGAAATAAATCTTCAGCCTGCCGCGTTTTTTCTCTGCCGGTATGATTGAAAGCTGCTCAAGTAGGGAACCGGAATCCGTTTGCTTGATCGCCATTCGATGATACTCCTCTGTTAAATACATTTTTTAATAGTATAGCATAAGGG
>DATMXY010000275.1:0-4921 GCA_035561275.1 Anaerovoracaceae bacterium
CCCCCGCTTCTTAAGCGGGAACTGCCGATTAATAAACCGATTTGAAATGATAGTTATACTAATTGAAGATTTATTAAACCAATTATAGCAGGTATTGCCATAATGTCAAATGTTGGGGAATTATGCCAGTTGGGGAATTGAGGCCTTCTTTCTCAAAAAAGGAGCCCGGGATTTTTCCCGGCTCCATGTTTTTTCTTATTTTTATTCGACGATCTCATACATCGCCGCGGCGGCCTCTTTTGTGCTGTGTTCCGACAGCGTCAGTACTCTTGCCTTGATCTGCGCGTTGCCGAACTGGATCAGGACAATATCGCCCGTCTTGACTTCACTGCCCGGCTTTGCGGCCTTTCCATTGATAAAGATCCTGTCCTGTTCGCAGGCTTCCTTGGCAATCGTCCTTCTTTTAATTAATCGTGAATTTTTTAAGAACTTGTCAATGCGCATGTTAACCTCGTATCATGTAGCGCCTGCATGGGGTATCGACACATCCGGCAGGCGCTTCTATAGTACCGCGGAAATACACTGTCAGGCGGCTGAAAATAAAAAGGCAGCATATCGTTGCTGCCTTTTTTTAAATTCCTTATTTGTTTACTGAATCTTTTAATGCTTTTCCAGCTTTGAACACCGGAGCCTTCGCAGCCGCGATCTTTATAACCTCACCAGGTTTCCTGGGATTTCTTCCCTGTCTTGCTTTTCTTTGACGGGTCTCAAAAGTACCAAAACCGATTAACTGCACCTTATCCCCCTTTACCAGAGCAGCCTCAACGCTTGCCACAAATGCATTTACTGCAACCTCTGCATCCTTCTTTGTGAAACCTGTCTTTTCTGCTACGCTAGCAACTAATTCTGCTTTATTCACCGAACATAACCTCCTTTAATTTGTTTAATTTATTTGGTTTCAAGTGAAACACTTCCCTTTACCACATCTTCGTTTATTCAAGATCTTGCCTTTACTTTGGCCTCTTCCCATAGCTTGTCCATTTCTTCAAGGCTCATATTTTCCAACCGTTTACCTTGAAGGTTAGCTGTCTGTTCAATATAACCAAATCTATCAATAAACTTAGATGAAGTAAAGTTCAAAGCATCTTCAGGATTGACTTCCAGGAATCTGGCCACATTCACCACTGCGAACAATAAGTCTCCGACTTCTTCCATAATGCCGGCCTTGTCGTCTCCCTGATAAATCTCAAGAAGCTCAGACGTCTCCTCTTCGACTTTCAAGAATGCGTCGCTTACATCGTCCCAGTCGAATCCCACTTCCGCAGCCTTCTTTTGAATTTTGAAACTTCTAGTCAAAGCGGGCAATGCGTCAGGTACACTCAACAAAGAATCCGTATGCGTTGCAGTTCCCTTTTCTTTCCTTTTCACATTTTCCCATTTTTCAATGGCTTTGTCAATACTTTCTACATTTTTGTTTAAAAAAACATGGGGGTGCCGATTCAACATTTTATCGCATTCTCGATTAATAATAGACTTTAAATCGAATTTTTGATTTTCCCTGCCAAGATCCGCATGAAATATCACCTGTAAAAGTACATCGCCCAGTTCTTCTTCCAGATTGTCGAAATCCTCTTTATCGATTGCATCCGCTGCTTCATAGGCTTCTTCGATGAGGCAGGGACGGATACTCTTATGGGTCTGCTCCCTGTCCCAGGGACAGCCGTCTTCGCCGCGGAGCAGGGTTATGATATCTGCGAGTCTTATAAAAGCCTCTTCCGCTGTTTTTCCTTCTTCGTAGTATTTTGCGTATTTTTCTCTCATGATATTACCCTTTTTTGCTGAAGTTTCAAATTACTTGTCCAAATTAACCGCCATTAATGCTGAATTTACTGCAATATTGTTGACCCCTCCGGCTTATTTCTTGACTCTGTTGATCAGATTCAGGATTTTACCGCCCTTCGGGAGGACTTTCAGTTCCTCTTTCCTGATTGATTTTGTAATAAAAAGCATAGCGCAATACACGGCCACGCCGATGAGCACCGACAACATCGTTGAAAGCGCGTTGCCGAAAAATCCAAACAGGATCCGGTAGGAAGCCCACGCGAAGGCGCTCATGACCAAGGCGGAAACGATGGGTTTTACATAGGACAGCATGATATCGAAATTAACCCCCGTCAGCCTTTTTACGGCAATGATGTTCAGGACGGAGGCGACGATGTATGCGGCCACGGTGCCGACGGCGGCGCCTTTCACGTTGAAGCTTGCGATTCCGGTCAGCGTATAGGTAAGGATCACTTTTGCGATGGCGCCGACAAACAGGTTGATCACCGGTATCATCGGTCTCCCGAGGCCCTGCAGGACTCCCGTCAGGGTCTGGACCGTGGAAAGAAAGATGACGCCGAAGGCCATGATAAACAGGCACGGCGCCGCGCTTACCGCGCTGGCTTTCTGGAACGGAAACAGCAGGAGCATGATGGGCTCCGCCAGGGTCATCAGCCCCAATGCGCAGGGCAGTCCGATGATCATCGCGGTCCGGACACCCAGACGGATGTTGTAGCTCAGGAAGGCCAGGTCCTTCTGCCTATATGCCGCCGCCACGGCGGGAACCAGGCTCATGGCGATGGCCTGGGTCAGCACCTGCGGAAAATTGATCAGCGGACCCGCCATGCCGGTAAGCTGGCCGTACAGCCCGATGGCCGCATCCTCGGTCCAGCCGGTCTCCTGAAGCCTCCGCATGACGATGCCCACGTCGATGGTGTTCATGATGGGCATGATGGCGGCGCCGATGGTTACCGGAACGGCGATCATGAAGATCTTGGCAAGGACCTCGCCGCCCTTTTCGGTGCTGACGCGGTAAGTCCTCTCAATATCCCACTTAAGGCCGTTTTTCTTAAAAGAATAGATCCCGGCCACGGTGATGAGTCCGGTTATGGAGCCTGCCGTCGCCCCGAAGGATGCGCCGGCCGCCGAAAACTCAAGTCCCTGCTTGATAAGGACGTAGGCCAGCGTCAAACCTGCCACGACTCGGAAAAGCTGTTCGATGATCTGGGAAGCCGCAGTAGGCTTCATATCCTGCATTCCCTGGAAATATCCGCGGAACGCCGCCATAATAGGAACGAACAGCAAAGCGGGTGCGATGGCCATCATGGCGTATTTTGCCCCGGGATTTCCAAGGGCATTCACGATATGGCCCGCGCCGAAAAATAAAATGGCGGAGGAGCAGATCCCGATGGAAAAAAGCAGGATAAAGGATATCTTGAACACACGGTACGCCTCGTAATGGCGGTCCACGGCGATGCGTTCCGAAACCATTTTGGAAATGGCGATGGGTATCCCGGCAGTCGCCAAGGTCAAAAAAAGCACATAAATAGGATAGGCTGTCTGATAATAGCCCATCCCTTTATCGCCGATCAGATTCGCCAGGGGGATCCTGAAAATCATCCCCATAACTTTAATGATGATCCCTGCGATCCCCAGGACCACAGCGCCCTGTATAAAAGATTTTTTTGCCATCTATAATAAACTCCTGTTCCAATCGACCTGTTCGTTGCCGGCGCCGTCGTTTAAAGTTCCGCCAAAATTCGCCTTGTCGCCTTCTCCGCCTCAAAAACAACTTTTTCGATATCGATGGTCATATATTCCCCGTTCCGGTACAGGACCCTGCCGTCGACCATCGTCAGCAGCACGTCGCCGCCGGAAGCCGAATAAACGATGTTGTTAGCCAGGTTATGGACGGGATGCATGTGGGGCTGTGACAGGTCCAGAACGATGAGGTCCGCTTTGAAGCCGACAGCCAGCTTTCCGCAGTCTTCCCTGCCCTGACCCTTTGCACCCGCAAAAGTGGCGGCCTTCAAGGTCTCGGCAGGCGTGATCAGGGTGGGGTCGTATTGCTTTCCTTTGTTTGCTATGGCGAAAACCTTCATTTCTTCGATCATATTCAAACTGTTATTGCTCGCCACACTATCGGTCCCGATTGCCACATTGACTCCCTTTTTCAGCAGGAGCGGCACGTTGCACACGCCGCTGGCCAGTTTCAGATTGCTGACGGGACAGCTTGCGACGGTTACGCCTTTTTCTTTGAGGATGTCAAAGTCTTCGCCTTCCAGCCATACGCAGTGAGCCGCGGTAGCCTTGGTGTCAAAGACGCCGTGCATGCTCAGGTATTGGGCCGGCGTCAGGCGGTGCCTCTTTTTGCACTCCTCGTGCTCAAACTCTGTTTCCGAAACATGGACGTGCATATTCGCGCCGACTGATTTCATATATTCCGCAAGGTGGAGCGCTGTCTTCGGATTCGAGGTATATTCGGCATGGAGGCTCATATCGACCTTAAGTCTTCCGTTTCCCGCATTGTGGTAGGTTTCAAAGAGGTGTTTTGTCTCCTGAAAACCCTGAAGTCCGTCTATGTCGAAGTCTGTGTCTGCCGAAAAATTGACGACGCCCCTTCCCAGGTTGTTTTTTACTCCGGATTCCAGAACGGCGCGGGACATGTCGTCGCCGAAATAGTACATATCCGTTGTGGATACGATGCCGAACCGCAGGGATTCCGCGATCCCAAGCAGCATGCCGGCATATACCGCTTCAGCGTTGAGTTTATCCTCAAAGGGGAAAATCCTCTTTGTCAGCCAGTCCTGGAGGGACATATTCTCTCCGTATCCCCTCATCAGCGTCATAGGCGTATGGGCGTGAGAGTTGAAGAATCCGCTCATCAGGAGCTTGCCTTTTCCGTCGTAGCTGTCGCCGTAATCCGCTTTCGGCTCTACGTTATCAATATAGTCAATCGTCTCTCCCTTTATACCAACATACATATTGTCCCTGGCTTCAAATTTTCCATCCAGTATCGTAATGTTCTTAAACAGCATAGCCGAAATTCCTCCTGTATCCCAGCGGACTCCGCCGCACTAAAATCAACGGAATCATTATACCACATTCAGGTAAAAACTACAGCAGAAAAATAGTTTGAATAAATACTTACCTATTACAG
>DATMXY010000276.1:0-7039 GCA_035561275.1 Anaerovoracaceae bacterium
GGCTAATATACAAGTAGAATGAATCCTGTTGTTGCTTTGGTTTTCCAAGGGCGGCAGAATAAAGCGGCGGTTCCGACAGGAAGCCGCCGCCTCACAAAACCTCACGCACCCCTAAATCAGAGAATGTTCATAGCGCTGAAATATCCGTCGCGCACCCCTTCCGCAAGCCTGGCAGGCTTAACGCAGTCGCCGGCGGTTACCACTCTTGGCGCGGAATTATACAGCCCTTCCAAAGCCTCTGTTTCAGGCGCCATTCCGGAACAGAATACCACCGAATCGGCAGCGATCTCTTCTTGCTTGCCGCCTTTTTCGACGAATACCCCCTTCGGCGTTACTTCCAGACATTTTGTCTCGAGCATATAACTTATGTACGGACTTTTTTCGATTTCCTCCACAAAACATAAATGGTAAACCCAGTTTGCGGCCGGATCCGCAATAAAGCTCAGCATTTCAATTATCGTCACATTCTTCCCTTTACCGGCGAGATATAGTGCCGCCTCGCAGCCAACGGTTCCGCCTCCGACTATAATTACATTTTGCCCGAGCTTTTCAGGGTTGTAGTACACATCCGTAACGGTCAGCGCTTTATCCTTATCCACTCCGGGGATCGGCGGCACGAATGGCCTGGAGCCCAGCGCCGCGATCAGCACACCGGGATTCAGCGCTTCGACGGCTTCCGGCGTCGCTTCTGTATTGAGACGGATATCGCCGACGGTCTTACATGTCTTGCTGACAAGAAAATCTTTATAGCGTTTCAGTTCTGGCTTGTTAGACTCCTTATCCGCAAACTTCAGGAGCCCCCCGAGGGCGTCGCTTTTTTCCAGCAGAGTCACATCGTGTCCCCTTTCTGCCGCCGTTATCGCCGCCATCATACCGGCCGGCCCTCCTCCGGCGACGACCACTTTTCTTGAACCCTTTGCAGCCGGTATCCGTTGAATCATCCTGTCCCTGCCCGTTTTAGGATTGGCTGAGCAGCAAATGTTATAGGTGTTCCAGGGCGTCGTGGCTGACATACATGTCGAACACCTCATGCATGGTATAATTTTGTCGCTTTTGCCCGCTCTGGCTTTATTGGGGAATTCCGGGTCACAGACCAGTCCTCTGCCCATGCCGATAAAGTCCGCTTTTCCCTCGGCTATAATCCGCTCTGCATGTTCCGGACTGATAATACCGCCAACCGTACAGACAGGTATTTTCACATTTTTCTTCATAGCCTCGGCCAGGTAGACATTGCAGCCGGGTTCTGTAAACGAAGCCTGGGGGAACATCCTTCTCTCTGTGGAAAAGTCCATATGGATTCCGGCGGACACATGAACGATATCAATTCCATCCTCTATCATTTTTATAAATTCAATCGTTTCATCGATCCTCATTTCGCCTTCAACGAGCTCATCCCCGCTGACTCTGTATTCGATCACCAGATCCCTTCCGCATTTCTTTCGGATGCGCCTGATCACTTCCATCGGAAAACGCGCCCGGTTTTCCAGGCTTCCGCCCCAGCGGTCCTTTCGATGGTTGAATAATCCGGAAGCAAATTGAGCGAGAAGCCAGCCATGGGCGCCGTGAAGCTGAATCATGTCAAAGCCGGCCTGCTTGCAGAACAGCGCCGCATTGGCGAAGTCTTCAATCGTCTCTTCAATCAGATCCTCATCCATTTCTTTGACCTCCACGCCGTCTGAGTTGATACAGGCCGACGGGCCGATGGGCATGTAGCCGCTCACTTTTACCGGATAGTATTCGACAAACGGAGGTTTCATAAATCCATGGAACCGATAAAATTGACCATGATGGTTAAACTGGACACTGGGGATCGCGCCGTATGCTTTTATGGCGATTACATATGACGCCAGGTCGCGCTTGTCCTGATCATAGCCGTCAAGCTTAAACGTCATCCCCTCGGGCTCAACGATATACTTGCTGGTAACAGACTGCTCTCCAAGGGTTACGCAGGCGGCCCCTCCTTTCGCTTTATTCTCATAGAAAGCAATCTGGTCCTGGAGCTCGGAAGTCGGACTGCCCGGGGTAGCTATGATCCTGTTCCTGAAGGTCAGTTTTCCTACTTTGAGCGGGCTGAAAAGATGTGGATAATTGTTATTCATTGTGTATTCTCCTCCTATTCAGTTTTATATAGCGCAAGTATTATGCCAGATGAAAAATTGAGCCGAAGAATTTCTGAATCCACAGCTTAACATAGAAAAGAAGGCTTATACGGCAGTGTCAATTTGAGACGGAACAGCGGCGGGTCTCATGTTCGTGCGACATTAATTCCTTTATGGAATTTACAAAGCACGTTTACAGAGCCCTCTTATCAGTATAAGACAGCGATTTTACATTACTGATATTCATTTTTCCAGTTTGGCATGTTACTTGCGATTATAAAAAAATGTCGGAGTCCTCCCTTCCATCAAAGGTCTGAGGGCAAATGTGCTAACAAACTATATAAGGAGAGGAAAGGAAGAAAAAACAATGAATTATCAGAAAAAATACCCACATGTATTCAGCCCGTACAAGCTTGGTAATCGTATGATTAAAAACAGGATCATCGCCGCTCCAAGCTCCTTGATTTGTGTACCGCCTGGCGGACTCTTTACCCCTGAACACATCGCCTTTTTTGAACTGAAAGCCGAGGGTGGCGCGAGTATTGTTACCTTTGGAGAATCAGTCGTCGACGAATCAGGAAAGACCAAAAACAAGTCGCTTATGCTTGACAACCCGGATGTTTTGCCCCACCTGGCTCAGTTTTCGAAAGCGATCAAACGGCATGGTGCGATTCCGAATATCGAGCTGTATCACGGCGGTTTTTATGGCGGTATCCTTACAAGCAACGGTGACCGCAAGGCAAATCAGCCCGCTTACGGCCCCAGTGCGGAGGTAAGGTCCAACGGCGAGGTTATTGAAGAGATGCCGGAAGAAATGATTTTAAAGATCATCGAATCCTTCGCCAGAGCCGCCGCGTTCGTCAAACGCGCCGGATTTGAAATGATCATGGTTCATGGCGCCCATGGCTGGTTATTCAATCAATTCCTTTCTCCGGTCCACAACCATCGTACGGACCGTTGGGGCGGGAGTTTTGAAAGCCGTGCCCGTCTCTATGTAATGACTCTGGAAGCCATCCGCAAGGCTGTAGGACCCGGATTTCCCATTGAGATCCGCATGAACGGCTCGGAATGTTTTGATCTTATCGGCAAACCGGGTCTTACGCTTGAGGACGGCATACACCTGGCTAAGATTCTTGAAGACAAGTGCGACCTTCTCAATATCTCGGCCGGCATCCACGAGAATACGACGATGTACGGAAAAATGATACCCTCTATGTTCTGGGAACATGGCTGCAATGTCGAATATGCGGAAGCGGTCAAGAAAGAAGTTAAAAATGTTGCCATATCCACGGTCGGCGCAATCACTGATCCGGATATGATGGAAGAAATCATTGCCAGCGGCAAAGCCGACTTTATCGAAATCGGTCGTTCCCTTTTGGCAGATCCCTTCCTGCCCCACAAAGCCGAGCTTGGTCTGGATAAAAGGGAAACAAATACCTGTCTGCGCTGCAACAACTGTCTGGCCCAGACGGTAGTGGATGAATTGTCGGAATGCGCCGTCAATCCGATTATTATGCACGAAAAGGACGACATGCTCCGGCGTGGTCTGCCGACTGCACCGAAGCGGGTCCTGATCGCCGGAGGCGGCCCCGCGGGTATGAAGGTAGCGATAGCCGCGGCGGACAGGGGCCATGAAGTGATTCTCTGCGAAAAGACAGGCGAGCTCGGTGGCGCAATCAAATTTGCCAAATACTGTGACTTTAAACATGACCTGTATGATTTCCAGGAGCACCTCAAATATATGATCAGCAAGGCCAAGATAGAAGTTCGGCTGAACACTCCTGTGACACCGGAACTCGTTGCTTCCTACCTTCCCGACGTCCTTTTTGTAGCAGTCGGCGCTTTGCCGATCATTCCCGGGATCCCGGGCATTGACGGCGCCAATGTGAAGCTGGCGGAAAATATCTATGGCAACGAGGACTCTGTAGGTAAAAATGTTGTCGTGCTCGGCGGCGGACTTGTGGGCTGCGAGACGGCCGCCCACCTCAACCGACTGGGCAGGTCTGTAACGGTCGTCGAAATGCGTGACGATGTTGCCGTGGATGCCAACGATTTACATAAGGCGGCTCTTTTCCTCGAAATGTCCAAGGGAGTAAAGGTCGTGACCAACACCAGCGGCGTCTCGATTTCTAAAGAAGGACTGCTGTGCAAAGATAAGAATGGAAAAGTTCTCTATCCGGCGGACACCGTCATCTGTGCCGTCGGCTATGCCAGTACCAATCCTGACACAGAGAAACTGCGTGGCGCCGCACCCAAGGTCCATGTCATCGGGGACTGCGACCGTCCGGGCAAGGTAAAAGAAGCGCTTTATACGGGCTACTTCCTGGCATTGGATCTCTAATATTTAATCAATTAAAGGAGGAAATTAATATGTCTAAAGTAATAAGTCCGGCAAAGCTCAAAGTAGCGTTACTGGCAATTGCGCTACAGGACGCGGCAGCCGGGGCAAGCAGCCCCGCGCTGGCAAGCATCATCGCGTCATTCCCAAGCTTCGCTCCCTCTACCGTCATGCTGATCGCCAGCGTCCCCGCGCTGGTCCAGGGCATCGTCGCACTCTGTTACGGAAAACTGTCCGGTATGTTCAGAAAAAGACCGCTTTTATTCTTCGGCCTGGCCTGCTTTATTATCGGTGGTGCCGGTCCGTTCTTTCTGAACAATCTGTACGCGATTTTGGCCATGAGAGCTCTTGTCGGCGTTGGAGCCGGCATCTGCTTCCCAATGTCACTGAACCTCATTGCAGACTTCTTTGAGGGTAGTGAAAAGGATAACCTTATGGGTTACTCCTCGGCCGTCGGAGGCCTCAGTGGAGTCATATTCCAGAGTCTGGGCGGAATACTGACAGCAACATTTGGCTGGCACTATTGTTTCCTGACTTATCTTCTGGTTATCCTGATCGTCATCATTGCCTACGTCTGGCTGCCTGAACCGGAAAGGAAGCAGGTTTCCGGCGAAAATCTGAATGCTCCGAAAGCGCAAGTCAAACTTCCGGCTTCCATATTCATTTTATCTTTCTTCGCGCTGGTGTGGACGATGCTTAATTTTGTACTCATTACGAATTCGGCCATTTACATCGAGGCCGCGGGATTTGGAAACGCCGCCGCCGCGGGAACCGTACTCTCGGCAATGACTGCGGGGGCTTTATGCGGAGGAGTCGTCTTCGGCAGAATCAAGAAGGTGATTGGAAGTTATGTCATACCCCTTTTGTTTTTCTGGTCTTGTGCATCTTTTATATTGATCTATTACGCGCCAAACCTGATGGCGGTAATTGTCGGCGGTGCAATAGCCGGTCTGTCCCTGGGATCCCAGATACCGGCGTTTGCCGCCATGGTGACAGATCTTACCGATCAGGCGTCCCACGCCTGGGCCATCGGCATTTTCTTCGTTGCGAACTGCGTTGCGCAGTTCATTCAGGCTCCGGTTTATGATATTGCCATAAACGGCTTAGGTGTCGACTATGGAAGAGATCTGTTCGGCGTGAGCGCCGTAGGCTTCATCGCTGCCGGTGTGATCGTCCTGATATGGACGATCTTCATGAGGAAGAGTCTTAAGCCGGGAAAGACCGAAGCCGGTCAGTAAACAATAGTTATATTTCCTAGTACTCAAAGAGAGGCTGTAGCAAAACAAAAAATTGCTGCAGCCTTTAAACTTATGCTCTAAAGGTACTCAACCTCAAGGGAAAAAGAAGATATTTGTAGGAAGTAGAAGATAAAAAGCCAAGGTCTGGCCTGAAAGCCTGCCTCAAATACAGAAAAATATTCGATTGTGTATCCGTTAAGCCGTCAGTTTTTCAAACAGCTGTCTTCCGATGCGGTTTTGCTGGATCTTGTTGTGAAGCTTGTTGATGTTGTAGCCCATCGCCACCAGGAGAATCTCTGTCAGGACTTTCTTGTTGCCGCGAAGCAGGAACTGCCTGAATCCGTAGTTTTGCTTGATGACCCCAAAGGCGCCCTCCGCTTGGATGGAGAGATTCATTCTCAACAGGACTCCTTTTTCACTGGTGATCCGTTCCAGCGACTCTTTTCTCTGCTCAATGAACTTCTTTGAGACCTGAAGCTTTCTGTTGCCCTTTGACCGGGTACATGACTTTTTGTGAGGACAGCCTTCACAGCCCTCGCACTCGTAGTAGGTCATTTCGCTCTCAAAACCGGACTTGCTTTTCCTTTTGCCTGCATAAACCACCTTGAGCTTTTTTCCGGCCTGACAGGTATACTCATCCCGCTCCGGGTCATACCCCATGGTTTCCCTCCGTGCCATATTACTTTTGTATTGAGCAATACTTCCGGTGTATCTGCCATGATCCCGTATCTTGAACAAAGCTCCGGCTTCAGTTTCTCAAGTTTTGCGAGCAGGCGTGTCTCATACTTTGTCGTACTCTTTTTCCAGACAAAACTGTACTTGTTTGCATTGGACTCGATCTTTGTCCCATCCACAAACAAATGCTCATATTTGATCTCGCCAAGCACAGACAGTTTTTTAACCAGCTGATAAAAGAACGCTTCGCCACATTCGGTAAGCCGTTTGCTCCGGAACCTTGCGATCTCGCTGTGGTTGGGCGCTTTTTCGCCATTTAAAAGCCAGATGTAATTAATGTCCCGGCTGCAAGACGAAGCGATCGCCCGGCTTGTATAGTTGCTCTCCATGCTAGCGTACATCAGGATCTTTATCATTGTGACGGGATTTGTTGCCGGGGGTCGGCCTGTGCGTTTGTATGCTCTAAAAAGCGGTGTATGATCCCATTCATCCTCTCGCTGATCATATGTGTTACCATTTAGAAGGGCATTAATAACACTTAAGCACACATGCCACCCTGCAAGATCCCTTCGACGTTTGGTCAGTAATATCTTTAATGTTCAACGGGAAATTTTAAATGGCGCTCAAAACGGGCTATATAGCCACCTTGGTTTTTCTCTAAAACTGCTAACATTTTATCCCTCTAGTAT
>DATMXY010000277.1:0-7229 GCA_035561275.1 Anaerovoracaceae bacterium
ACAATTGTATTTGGACAATAGTCTACATTTTTCGATAGACTTTTTTCGACAAAAGCAACCTTAAAATAAATCCCCGGCAAAGGTTTTTTTATCAGACTTTTGCCGGGAGTGCAGGGTATTATTATGAAAATTTCTATTGGATCTCGATGCTATGGCAGCGCCCACGGTGGAGGCCGCCATATTTCAATCTACGCTCTCCGCATGGAGAGCAACGTATTTCTTTTCTCAGCGTCTTTACGACTTACCTATTTCAATCCACGCACCCGCACGGGGTGAGACCGCAAATTTTAAAGCTCAGATACCTTTAAAATATATTATAGTTGGAATTATAACAAAATGCTGCTGCTTTTCTCATCACCCCTCTTCGCCCAGGTCCTCGATTTCCGCATCGAGCCTTTCCGGTTTGCCTTTCTCCGGCAGCAGGTGGTGCGGCAAAAATGCGGCGCCGGCGATAAGCGTCGGCACGACGGCGCTGGCGATAACGGCCGCCACGACGTACGAATACTGCGCCTGCGTGATAATGCCGTTTGTCAGCCCGTAGAGAGCGGAAATGGTGCCGAAAGTGAGCCCTGTCGACATCAGCAGCGTATAATACCATTTTTCCCTGGGGTCTTTCCGAAACAACCCGATTACAGGATAAAGCCCAAATATTTTCGACACGACCTTGCCGCCGATCAGCGCCAGAAACACGAGCGGCGCAAGCGCGACCGATGAAACCGACACCAGCATACCCGCGCGCAGGAAATAAAACGGCGTGAGGAAGCCTATCGTCAACGTGCGCAGGCGGCGGGATCCAGTCAAGGTCGTTCGCAGCGCTTCCGGCTAAAATCATACCGGCGAGATACGCAGGCAGCACGGCTTCGCTCCCGGCCCATACCGCAAGCGCGCCGAGGCCGAATAAAATCAGCATGATCCACTTCGTCCTGATTGCCGCCGAATGATAGGCGTAGCTCTTGGTAAGATACCTCGTGAGAGAAGGCAGCAAAGCGACGACAGCTGCCGTAACAACAATAAATATCAGTGTTTTAAGCGTAAACGGAGAGAAAATAAGCCCCAGCGCAAGCACCGTGCCGATATCGTTTACAAAGCACGCGCCGAGAATACCCTTGCCGTATTCGGTTTTGTTAAGCCCTGTTACGAGCATCACCGCATAGACGACGGCGACGGAGGTCGTCGAGAGCGCAACGCCGCAAAGCAGGCTTGCGGCAGGCGTCCAACCGAGAATAAAGCGCGCGATGAGAAATACTGAGGGTTGACAGAGGCGGCCTATAATGTAAGTTCTTTAAAGATGTCTTCGACCTTTCCAATCTTTGTTTCGCGCCAGGCGTTGCCTCCGCAGAAGACCAGGCCGTGTCCGATATCGCCTTTGGCAGCGTTGATCAGCGCTTGGGTGATGCAGTACGGCGCCTCTTCCGCCTTGCAGGGAACCAGGCAGCGATTGCATTTTTCAGGTGGGATCCTGCCGCTTTCCACCCGGTCGGTAAAGGGCGTGCGGATGGCCCTTCCCGGCATTCCCACAGGGCTCTTGATCACGATGATGTCTTCTTCCTTCGCATCCAGGTAGGCCTGCTTGAAGTTCGGATGAACGTCGCATTCCTCCGTGGTCACAAACCGCGTGCCGAGCTGTACTGCGTCTGCCCCATATGCCAGGGCTTTCTGGACGTCTTCTTTGGTATAGATGCCTCCGGCCGCAATGAGGGGACAATCCTGCAGGTCCTCGATCTCTTCTTTGATGCCCATGATGGTTTCATAAAAATGCTCCTGCGCTTCCTCCAGCTGCTCTTCCTTGAAGCCCAGATGGCCTCCCGCCTGGGGACCTTCAAAAAGAATGGCGTCGGGAACCCGGTTATATTTCTTCGTCCAGCTTTTAATGATCAGCGCAGCCGCCCTTGCGGAAGAGACGATGGGAACAATCTTCACCCTCCTGTCCTTCACAAGTCCGGGCAGGGCTGTCGGAAGTCCTGCGCCGCAGACGATCATATCGACTCCTGCTTCGACGGAGGCTTCGACGTATTCCTCGTAATTTCTGCTGGCCACCATAATGTTGACCGCGATGAGTCCTTTATTGGGCACATCCTTGATAGCCTCTTTGGCCTCCATGATGTTCCTCTTCAAAGCGCGGACGTTGGCTTCCTTCGGATTGGTATAGAAGTCCGGCTCCATAAAGCCGATCTGGGCCGCGGAGATCGTACCTACCCCGCCGCATTTCGCGGCGGCGGCGGCCAGCCGCGACAGGGATACCCCGATACCCATTCCACCCTGAAAGATCGGAACCGGAATGGTGACGTCCCCCATTACCAGCGGCTGCAGCCTGTTGGGCGCATCCCCTTTGATGGACTTGACCCTCTGCCGCTTGAAAAATTCATGGAGATTATCCAGGGATTGGATCAGGATCTTCTGCTCCTCTTCATTCAGTTCGGAAACGACGTCATCGATCATCTGGCGGTGGAATTCCTCATGCTCCCGGACCGCTTCGCTCCCTTCCGCCGTCAGCTCAATTTTTACGATCCTGCGATCTTCCGGAACACGGAACCGGTTGACATACTTTTTGTCCACCAGCTTGTTGATGGCGGTTGTCAGGGTGCTGACGCTGATTTTCAGGCTGGCGGCGACCTGGGTCATGGTCTTGGCCCTGCCTGTACCGACGGCAGTCAAAGTATGCACTTCTGTAATAGACAAATTAAGCCTTGAAGAATTCTTTATCGCGTCTTCTTCTATTTTCAGAATGCGATTAAACAGGTTTACCAGTATGTCGTTTAACCTTTTCGTGATATCCATCCTGTTCTCCTATGATCCGATAGCGAACATAATCTCGCATTGGCAGGCGAGTTTATCTCCCGAATATGCTTTGGCATTCCCGTATCCGGCCTTGCTCCTGAGGCGTTCCAGTTCCACTTCGAGGCGCAGGGTGTCTCCGGGAACGACTTTCTGCCGGAACTTCGCCTCTTTGATGCCTCCGAAATACGCGATCTTCCCCCGGTGTTCCTCCATGGAAAGGAGCGCTGCCGCTCCGGCCTGGGCAAGGGCTTCCACGATGAGCACGCCGGGCATGACCTTTTCCTGTGGGAAATGCCCCTGGAAATAATACTCGTCGGCGTTTACGTATTTCATGGCGACGACGCGCTTCCCCGGCTCCAGCTCGACGATTTCATCAATAAGCAGGAAAGGGTCCCTGTGGGGAATGATCTCCTTGATCTGTTCTTTATCCAATCTCACTTTTTATACCTCGTTCAATCTTACTTTTCCGCCCTCTTTAACAAAATGACGCCGTTGTGTCCGCCAAATCCGAAGGAATTGGACATGGCATAGGTCAGTTCCTGCTTTCTGGCGGTATTCGGAACGTAATCCAGGTCCAGTTCTTCGTCGGGGACCTTGTAATTGATGGTCGGAGGGATCACGCCGTCCACAAGGGCATTGACGCAGATAATCGCTTCCACCACGCCGGCAGCTCCCAGCAGATGTCCGATCATGCTCTTGGTGGAGCTGACCGGGATCTTATAGGCCGCGTCTCCGAAGACCTTCTTGATGGCTCTCGTTTCAAACAAATCGTTATAGGGCGTGCTGGTCCCGTGGGCGTTGATATAGCTTACCTCTTCCGGACTTATCCCGGCAACCGCGATGGCCTGTTCCATGGCCTTTGCCGCGCCCGCACCATCCGGCGCCGGCATGGTGATGTGATGGGCGTCGCAGGTGGAGCCGTATCCGACGACTTCCGCATAGATCCTCGCGCCTCTTGCAACGGCACGTTCATATTCCTCGAGGATCACGACCCCTGAGCCTTCTCCCATGACGAAGCCGTCCCGCTCCTTATCAAAAGGCGTGGAGCATCGGTCCGGGTCCTCTCTTGTGGAAAGGGCCGTCATGTTGGCGAAGCCGGAAAAACAGACCGGCGCGAAGGGCGCTTCCGATGCGCCGGCGATGACCGCGTCGGTATAGCCGTGTTGGATGGAGCGGAAAGCCTCTCCGATGGCCTGGGTGCCCGTTGCACAGGCCGTTACGATCCCGATGCAGCTTCCCATCGCCTGACAGGCGATAGCGATGTTCCCAGCCAGAATGTTTCCGATGACTGAAGTGACCAGAAACGGGGAGACCCTTGCGACGGTTCCCTTTTCCGTAGCCTTTCTGACCTCTTCTTCCAGGGTCATGATGCCGCCGATCCCGGAACCCACGAGCACGCTCAACCGGTCTGGATCGATGTTCTCGCCGCTTATCAGTCCGCTGTCTTCCATGGCTTCCAACGCCGCGGTAACTCCGTATTGGGAGTACAGGTCGCTTCTCTTCGCCTCTTTTTTATCGTAAAAGACAAAATCTCTGACCTCCGCGCCATTTTTAGCCTTCTGCACCTCGGGATCAAAATGGGTGATCCTGGCGATGCCGTTTTTTCCGGCCTTGATGCCTTCCCAAAAATCCTTTGCGTTATTTCCAAGGGGAGTCACTGCTCCCATTCCTGTGATTACTACTCTTCTCTCCATACTTTTCCTCTTTCCTGATTATGATAAGATCTCACGGCCGGCCGGCTATATGGCCATTCCGCCGTCGACTCCGATTACTTGTCCTGTGATATACGCGGCCTGATCAGAGGCTAAAAACGCCACCGCGTTTGCCACATCTGAGGCTTTGCCGGCCCTCCCCAGGCTGACAACTTCAAGCATGGCTTTCTTCTGGTCTTCCGTCAGCACGTCCGTCATATCTGTTTCAATAAATCCGGGCGCCACCGCGTTTACCGTGATGCTTCTCTTTCCCAATTCCTTGGCCGCGGACAGGGTCATGCCGATGAGTCCCGCTTTGGATGCGCTGTAGTTGATCTGGCCCGCGCTGCCCCGTACGCCAACGATGGAGGACATGTTGATGATCCTCCCGCTCCGCTGTTTGATCATGACCGGAGCAACTGCCTGCAGAAAATAAAAGCTGCCGTTTAGGTTTGCCTGAACCACTTCGTCGAAATCAGAAGGGGACATTTTCATCAACAGCTTATCTTTCGTGATTCCCGCGTTGTTGACAAGGATATCGATCTTACCAAACAGTTCCATCGCTCTTTTTACCGCTTCTGACCCATGGCCGGGATCGGAAACATCCCCTTTGATCAATTCGACCCGCGTTCCGTACTGCTTCAGTTCTTCCGCAGTCTTTTTCGCCGCATCCTCATTGCTGCGGTAGCAAAGCAGTACATCGGCCCCCTGCCTGCAGAATTCCTCTGCGACAGCCTTGCCGATCCCCCTTACCCCGCCGGTTATAATTGCGCTTTTTCCTTTCAGCATTTATACGCCTTTCCCGCTTAACGCGCTCCGATTCCGATTCCACCGGCCCCGCCGGCAGCGCCGGCTGCGGCCGTTTGACCCGCCTCGCCGGGTCCGTCCCCGGACATCAGGCTCTTTAACGTATCTATGGTTTTCATTAAGGTTTCGTGATCTTCTATATTCATGGTGACCAGTTCGGCATTTATTTTCTTTACCAGCCCGGACAGTGTGCTGCCGGGGCCGATCTCTATGAACCCCCGGATCCCGTCCGCGGCCATGTTTTCTATGGTTTCCTGCCAGTAGACCGGACTCTTTGCCTGCCTGGACATGATTTCAGCGATCCAGGTCCCCGCGTCTCCGCCAGCGCCTTCCATGACGTCTTTTCCCGTTACGTTGGAATAGACCTTCACCGTGGGCTTCTTCAGGCCGGATGCAAGCAACAGCGCCTGGATCTTCGGGGCTGCCGGCTCCATCATGGGAGAGTGGAACGCGGTACTGACGCTCAGAGGCAGCGCCTTGAGCCCCCTTTCCCTGGCGTTAAGCTTGAAACGCTCCAGAGCCTCCTTGTCTCCAGCCACCACGGTCTGAACCGGGGAATTGAAATTCACTCCTTCGAGAATACCGTTTTCCCTCGAGGCTTCCACACAATTCAGAATGAGTTGCCTTTCTCCGAAGGCGGCGATCATTCCGCCCTTGCTCTCTCCGTCCGCATTCATGCTGGCTTCGCTCATCCAGGTTCCCCGCTGCCGGACGATATCCAGCCCGGCTTCAAAGCTCTGGATCGATCCTGCCGCCGTAAGCGCGGCGTATTCGCCCATGCTGAATCCGGCCATGCCCTGCATCTCCAATTCGTTCAACAGATCTTCGTCCAGTCTGGAAAGCTCCTCGAGAAAGGCTTCATACGCCGCCATGGATACGGTGTATATGCAGGGCTGGGTAATATTGGTCTGCCTCAGCATTTCCTTGGTGCCCTCGAAGCACCATTCCTGTATCTCGCTTCCGGCCAGATCAAAGATGCGCTTTGCCTCCCTGAAGTTGTCGTACAGGCTTTTACCCATTCCTGAGTATTGTGCCCCTTGCCCTGCAAATAGTAGCCCTATTTTCATAAACTGTCGCTGCCTCCTCAAACATTTCTTCTATGATTTCTTTTGCCGTCTGCTCTTTATTGACCAGACCGGCAATTTGTCCCGACATGACGGAACCGTTGACCACGTCTCCGTCCTTCACCGCCGCTCTCAGCGCGCCGGTTCCGATTTTTTCTATTTCTGATACGTCCGCGCCCTGTTTTTCCAGGGAAAGGATCGTTCTTGCCAGCTTATTTTTCAGCACTCTGACCGGATGGCCGGTGCTTCTTCCTGTCGGCACAGTATCTGTGTCGTTCGCCTTCAGGATCATATCTTTATAATTTTGATGAACAGTGCACTCCTTGGCCACGAGGAAACGGGTCCCTACCTGGACGCCCTTTGCCCCCAGCATATAGGCCGCTGCGATCCCGCGCCCGTCGGCGATGCCTCCTGCCGCGACGACGGGAATTTTCACCGCGTTTGCCACCTGCGGCACCAAAGCCATGGTTGTCGCTTCTCCGATGTGCCCGCCTCCCTCCTGGCCTTCCGCAATGACCGCGTCGGCTCCGACGCGTTCCACTCTGATCGCAAGCGCCACCGATGCGACGACGGGGATCACCTTGATACCGTGCGCCTTTAATTTCGGGATATATTTTCCAGGATTTCCCGCTCCCGTGGTGACCACAGGAACGCGCTCCTCGCAGATAACGTCCATGATTGCGTCGGTATGGGGATTCAGCAGCATGACGTTGACGCCAAAGGGCTTATTTGTGAGCTCCTTCGTTTTGCGGATTTCACTGCGCACCCATTCGGCGTCCGCGTTGCCGCAGGCGATGATACCCAAACCGCCCGCGTTGCTTACCGCCGACGCCAGGGAAGCGTCCGCGATCCACGCCATTCCTCCCTGAATAATGGGATATTCTATTCC
>DATMXY010000278.1:0-2952 GCA_035561275.1 Anaerovoracaceae bacterium
ATAATAAACATCAAAGCTATTATATCCCTTGTATGACATCAGAGTCAAGAAACGGATTTTTTTGGTTAAGGAGCCAGGTAGCCCATATGCTCCAGCAGGATCTTGACGCCGATCAGGACCAAAACGATCCCGCCAGCGATCTCCGCCGTCGATTTAAATCTGGCGCCGAACATATTCCCGATCACCACGCCGCAGAAGGATAAGACGAATGTCGTGAACCCGATGACGCCGACGCTGATAAAGATATCCGCATGAAGAAAAGCAAAGGTAATCCCTACCGCCAATGCGTCGATGCTGGTTGCCAGCGATAACAGGGTCATATTTTTTATACTCATGACTTTACAGAGCTCTTTTTCTTCCCTGCGCGACTCGACGATCATATTCAGCCCGATCAGGAAGAGCAGCCCAAAGATGATCCAGTGGTCAACGGCGGTCAGATAGTCCTCAAACTGTACGCCGAGAAAATATCCGATCAGCGGCATTCCCGCCTGGAATCCGCCGAAGAACAGCCCCGTCATAAAGGCATACCGGTATTGCATCGAACGCAGGCACAGGCCTTTTCCCACGGCAACAGCAAAGGCGTCCATCGACAGCCCAATGGCAATCGCAAATAATTCAACTCCATCCATTGTCCGGCTCTCCCTCTCCATCGTTACCGTTTATTATATTAGTCAAACTTCAAAGAAAGACTAACGATCAGAATTGCGGGGCCGGCCGGAGGTTTTACAGGAACTCTTCGCCCTGTTTATTTATCTTACCACCGCAACCGCCAACGCGTGATTTAATATTGTCGCGATCAATACGCCGATCATTACTTTCGAAGCCTTATATTTTGTGGCAAAGGCCATTGCCGGTAATTGCGTTTTGTCTCCCATTTCGGCCAGTACGACCGCTGCGAAACCAAGGGCGATAAAAAAAGACTTCCGGTATAATCCCATATCAAATGGTTATACCAAAAGTCTCGTTACCTGAATCGGCTGCAAAGCCAGACTAAATGCCAGCATGTTGACTTTGCATTTCAAACTACTCCCTCTTTGTAAAAGCATTGTATAACATGTCCGGCCAAAAGTCAATCAGTTTCCGTTCCGGTCGATCCTCCGCCAGACTCTCTGTTTCAGGATCTGATCGATGAAGACTCTCAGAATATCGGGATCAAACTGGGATCCCGCGTTCTGCTTGAATTCCGCGATCACCTCCGACAGGCTCAGGTCGTCCCGGTATCCCCTGTGGCTGGTCATGGCGTCGTAGGCGTCCGCGATGTGGATGATCTTTGACTGCAGCGGGATCTCATCATCTTTCAATTGCCTGGGGTATCCGTTGCCGTCGACCCTCTCGTGGTGATGGAGGACATACTTGGCGATGGGCGCGAATTCATTGACCGACCGGAGGATATGGTAGCCGATTTCCGGATGCCGCTTCATATCGGCCCATTCCGCTTCCGTAAATCTTCCCCGTTTATTGAGCAGACTTTCGTCGATGCCAATCTTTCCGATATCATGGAGAAGCCCTGCCATTTTCAGCTCCCGCACCGCATCCGGGCTCAGTTTCAGGGCGTTACCGATCACTTCGCAGAGCTTGCTGACCCGTTCGCAATGGAGCTGCTCCCTCCTGTGCTTCTGGTAAAGAGTCTTCGTGATCAGCTTGATGGTTTCATTGCGCATGCTGGTGCTTTCCGCCAGTTTGTTGCGGTACATGTAGTCCTCGGCCTGCATGAAAACCTTTCTGATATCCTCTTTCAGGAAATGCTTTGTAGCCCAGCCGAAGGATACGGAACAGATGATATTATCCTTTTGCTTTTGCGAAATGGAGCTGCTGATGCGCCCGATAATTCTCTGCGCTTCGTTTTCGTCGGTTTTCGGAAGCAGAAGCACAAATTCGTCCCCCCCGATCCTCGCGATGATATCCTCGGTGCGGCATTCTTTTTTGAACACCTGGGCGATCTCCCGGAGCAGGCTGTCCCCCAGCGAATGCCCGAAGGCGTCGTTGGTCAGCTTTAAGCCGTTGACGTCCGCCAGGACCAGCGTGATGGGCAGGTTCCGGCTTGTATTGATCCGCTTCAGCTCCTCTTCATAGAACCTGCGGTTATAGAGCCCCGTAAGCTGGTCGTAATAGCTGAGATAGAGGACCTCTTCCTCCGCTTTTTTCCGGGACGTGATGTCCTCGATCATGCAGAGATGGCTCTGTTCTCCAAATTCCGCCGACAGGGATGTCGTGGTAATATTCACCCAGACCTCTTCCCCGCCCGGCCTGATATATCTCTTTTCCATGGAAAAGCCGGTTATTTTGTTTTCCATCAGCAGCTTAAGGCGGTAAACGTTTTCCTCTATTTCATCAGGATGGGAATACTGCTTCCAGTCCAGCGCCATAAGTTCGCCTTTCGTTCTCCCGACGATTTCCGCAAACCTCGCATTGATCTGTTTCGCTTTCCCTGTATTGGAATCGAAAATCCCGATCCCCAGAGGCGCCTCCTCAAATATGGCCCGGAAACGCTCTTCGCTCTGCGTAAGCTCTTCCCTGATTTTCTCCTTGATCGTGATATCCCTTGAAAATCCTACCGTACCCACCGGATTTCCGGCTTCGTCAACAATGGCCTGGTTATATTCTTCATAGGCGTCGCTCCCGAACCTTGATATATATACGTCACAGGCTTTTTTCTCCAGCACCGCCCTGTCGCTGGCCACATAGGAGTCGGCTTCCGGCTTGTCGTACAGGTCGTAATCGGTTTTGCCGACCACGTCAGACTTTAAAAGGCCTGTTTCGTTGGCAAGGCTCTTATTTACGTAAATATAGCTTCCCTGCTTGTCCTTCATCCAGACATCAAAAGGAAGGCTGTCAAGAATATCCTCCAGCCTTTTGATCTGCATCAATAATTCTTCCTTAGACCTTTTCATTTGTCGGCTCCCCAGCACACAGGAAAGACAAAGTGTTTCAAATCTCCATCTTGTATTTATA
>DATMXY010000279.1:0-4579 GCA_035561275.1 Anaerovoracaceae bacterium
CTTCAGAGCCCGCTTGTATCTCATTTTATAGTTTCATTTCTATTGTATTTCTTTAAGGCTCAGCTGTCAGACCTTTAAATTTTTGAACGCGTCCGGCACTTCTTTATAACCTTTTGACTTTATTGCTCCTATGATGATTCCGACTGCAAGCCAGGAAAAGCCGATGATGTAAGTCAGGCTTTCAAATCCGGAGAATACAAATAACAGTATCGCTACTCCCAGGATCGGACAAATCAGGAACTTCACAATATCTCCGAAGGTGTTTCTTCTCTTCTCTTTTATAAAGAAGAAGACCAATACTGCTACATTCAGGCAAACGAAGGATGATAATGCTCCGAAGTTTACCAGTCTTACCAACTGCGAAATCGTAAGAAAAAGCGGGATAATACAGGAAGCCGCTCCTATGATAATGGTTCCGATGTATGGAGTCTGATATTTTGGATGTATTTTGGCAAAAAATCTCGGAATCACACCGTCTCTGCCCATACCGTAAAGCATACGGGCGGTTGCGGTCTGCGCCGCCATGATGTTTGCAATACCGACGGCCAGAATGTTGATTACAAGCAGTGCAGTCCTTAATCCCTCGCCTCCGGCCGCGGCGGCGGCGTCAAAGAATCCCGTCGCCGGATTTATGCTGCTCCAATCCGGCTGAATCAGGGCAGCTACGTAGGTCTGCAGGACGAATACCCCCGCAATAGCGATCAGGGAAATCAGAACCCCTTTCCCAACGGTTTTTTCCGGATGGATGGTCTCTTCCGCAAGGGTACTGATTCCGTCAAAGCCTAAAAATGACAGGCAGGCAATGGAAGCAGCGGATGCAATAAAGTTCGCGTCGACTTTGCCGGGCTGAAAGAACGGAGCCGCGGACAGTCCGCCGTATCCGCCGCCGCCGAGTACAAATTTTAATCCTATGATAACGAAAAAGATCAGAATTCCTGTTTCCAGGATGAACATGACCCAGTCGACGCCCTTTGTCATTTCCATACCGCGGATATTCACAACCGTATTGAACACAACAAAGATCAGTATCCATACGAACCACGGAATTTGCGGCACCAGAGCGACTCCCCAGGCGGCTACCAGGGCATATAATAATGACGGGACAAATACATAATCCAACAGAATGAGCCATCCGGCGATAAATCCCACATGTGGATTAATTCCCCTTTGTACATATGTATATACCGAGCCGGCGATCGGAAATCTGTTGCTCATATGCATGTATGCCATGGCGGTAAAGCTGATTGCGATCGCTCCAACTATGTAAACAAGAGGAGTAAGTCCTCCGCTGGCAAGCTGGATCTCCCCATAGATCGACTGCGGTGCGATAATTACCATAAACAGCATTCCGTATAGTACAACGTCCTTTAATGTAAGCGCCCTCTTCAGTTCCTGCTTATAGCCGAATCTCTCTATTCCGCCATTGCCGTTAACATTTTTTTCCGACATAAGTATTCCCCCTTTTAATTATTTTCTATATGCGCCGAGACCCGTTTCATATCGGGACCGACGCCGTCGTTCAACCAATCAGCGGCTTGAACTGAGGAAGCTTCGGCGTCCCGAATCTCAGTATCATTTCAACCGCGCACGGCTTACATGCCTGATTGATTTCCAGATTACTCTGTACGGACATATAAAGATATGTATCGGTTTTATCCCATCCGTAGGCGTTGCAGATCAACTTTTGCAGTTCCTTTGACGCCAGTTTCGAAGCCTCCGGGAACTCGTGAGCACACGCGTTGACATACCAATGAGTAGCAGTTTCCGTCACCGGCCAATTCAGCTCGAAATTCTTAATGACCGAGGTCCTGACCATAATTTCACCTTTGATTTCGATCCCTGTTCCGCACAGCTCGGCGTCACCCATCGCTGCATGGATATCCCCCATCTGCAGAAGTGCCCCGGGGACTCTGACAGGAAAATATACCCTTGCCCCCTTTTTGATCAGCCTGCTGTCCATATTTCCGCCATGGTTTCCCGGAAATCCGTCCGCCACCGGCTCGCCGTCGGGAGCCGTGCCGATCACTCCGATCATCGGTTCGATATGGAACTTCACTCCATTGAAATCTGCTGTCCCGTTGATGATTTTCATCACTTTCGTACGATCTTCCATATCGTCGGATAACGGTCCGCATCCCGGGCAAGTGCATAACACACCCTGGTCAGCCACCTGTATGTCCAGGATGTCAACAGCGAGTACGTCTCCCGGCTCTGTACCGTTGATATAGACCGGGCCGGCTGCCGGATTGGCGACGTTATAATCCAGGTGCAGCACTAGGTCCTCCTCTTTTGTGATCGTGTTTGAGAAACAGTCCATCGTCTTAAACAGCAGGATCTCTCCGGGGTCTGCGTACGCAACCGCCGCATTGTCTTTTGAAAAGTTGTAAACGGATTTATCAATGATTATCATAGTTTTTCGCCTCCTTGACAGAGGGCGGCCCCCTCTGCACTCTCATTGGAAAAAAAGAGGGACTAAACAATCTGTCCAGTCCCTGAAACTCGCTAAGTGTATCTTATGCTTCCCGTATGTTCCTGTCAATTGACCTTTATTGGTCTTTTTACGGCAAAATCTACATTATTTCGCCTCGCTCCGCTCTTTCTTCACCTTCGCCTGAGCCTTCTCCTTCTTACGTTCCAGTCCCTGCCGGTCAGATAATCTTCCATGAACCGGTCGTCCTCTTTTTCCAGATCACGCTCGCCGGCCAACGACTCGAGGTGGTGGGTCAACTCATGCTTCAGCGTGATTTCGAGTTCTTTTTTAAATTTATCCCTTGACATGTCGCCGAATAAGCGCTCAAAGGATCCGTAATAGATGGAGATATACCTTCCGAGGCCTCCGCCGCTGTGGTATTCTCCCAGAATATAGAGGTCGTCGTTTTTTCTGCTCTGAGGATCCAGCTCTGCTTCAGGCAGCAGGATAATGCCACCGTTGAGCTCTTCGAAAATTTCTTCAGGCAGTCCGGAGGCAACCTCATCCAGTATTTTTTCCGCTTCGTCAATTGATATCATGGCAATATTTCCTTCCCGTTTATCATTAGTTTTTCAGGGACAATTGACTCTACCGCCCACAGCGGCAGGTTCAGGAGCCATCCTTCCTCTTTGTAATCCGCCATCGCTGTGCGGATCGAAGTTTTTGGCCGGAATTTTTCATAGTACATTTTAAGACTTTTCGCTTTAAGATTTGCTTCGGCCTTGACCTCCACAGGGATTGCCTCGGCGCCGTTATCCAACACAAAATCGATCTCCGCACTGCCACGGTCGTTTGTCCAATAATAAGTTTCCAAACCTTTTATCGTCTTTAACTGCTGCAAAACATACTGTTCCGTCAGAGCGCCCTTGAATTCTTTAAAAAGCCTGCTGCCGTCAAGCAGCACAGTCCGGTTCAGGTTAACCATACAAGATAAAAGTCCCACATCGAGCACGAACAGCTTGAATGCCTTTAAATCCTCATAAGCTTTCAGCGGCAGGCAGGGTGCCGTCACGCGGTGTACTTTATGAACGAGCCCGCAGTCGGTCAGCCACAGCATTGCCAGTTCGTAGTCCGTTGCCCGCGCGCCCTCTCTGATGAGGCCATAAATAAATTTCTTGTTTTCCTTTGTAAGCTGGGAAGGGATGCTGTTCCAGAGTATTCGGATGCGCGGTACCGCCTCATATGGGGCATGTTTGGAAAAGTCCTGTTCATAGGCCTCAAGGATCCTCCGCTGGATCTCTCTGGCCTCATTGAAGTCCTGATTTTCGGCAAAGTTCACGACAGCTTCCGGCATACCGCCTACGTAATAATAATGCTTAAGCAGGTCAACGTATACTTGCCTGAAGGCGTTTGCCATTTCAAAATCGCCCTCTCCCATAAGCTTAACAAACCGTTCCTTAGCCATAGCTCTCATAAACTCAGAAAAAGACAACGGATAAAGGTCAAGAAACTCCACTTTGCCGACGGGGAACGATGTGCCTTTATGCAATGCGATACCAAGCAGAGAACCGGCACAAACGATCTGGTACTGTGGGGCGTTCTCATTAAAATATTTCAAGGACGTCAGCGCTTTCGGCGTTTCCTGGACCTCGTCAAATATAAGCAGCGTATCTGCCGGATCGATCTTATGGCCTGCATAAAGCTCCAGCCCTGTAACGATCCGGTCGATGTTCAGATCAATGTCAAACAGTTCCTTCATCTGCCGATTATTATCAAAACTGACGTAAACAGTTTTCTTGTAGGAGGTCCGTCCAAATTCCTTCATTAACCAGGTCTTTCCGACCTGCCGCGCCCCCCGGATGATAAGGGGCTTTTTCTCTTTTTTTTGCTTCCAATTATGGAGCTGTTCCATTGCGGTGCGGTACATAAATCATCACCTCAATGGTATTATATCCATTAACAACAAAAAATACAACGAAAAAATGTAGTATCAATACATTCTTTACAACGAATATCTGTATCGACACTACATTTATTACGATGAATATCGGTGATAGATCATGGTCATCAGTATGACATGAGAAGGGTATCAGAAAAGCACCTGGTATTTTCCGACCAATTTGAAAACAGCTTTACCGGCAGCGGGCTTTTCGTCCCGCAAGCAGCCAT
>DATMXY010000280.1:0-2789 GCA_035561275.1 Anaerovoracaceae bacterium
TAATAAATTTCCGTAAAGACATTGTTCAGCAGAAGTTCGATGCTTTTCCCCTTCAGCATGACTTCTGATCTGCTGTCGATGAGGCAGACGATCCGGGCGTCGGCTCCCGCCGCCTTTCTGATGGCAAGACCGTAAAGCGAATTGGTCAGCAGATTGCTCCCCACAACAAGGAAATTTTTCTTGTCCCGGGCGCATTTACTGACGTTGTACATGGTTCCCGATTCGTCAAACGCAAAGAGAAGCAGGTTCAGCGGCACCTCCTCGGGCCTTCTGACGATGGGAAATTCGTTGAACAGGATGGCATAGCCTTCCGCGTCCACCTGGCTGTACGCCATGTCGAGCTTTGTGATCCGGCTGATATAGAGCGGGATCGCGGCCAGGGAAGCGTTGCAGATGATCTCGTCGCCAACCTGCAGGTCTTTCTTGTTGTCGTATTCCTCGCCGATCTTCTCGACAATCCCATACAAAAGCCCGCCCGTATCGGTGACCGGGTTGTGCAGCTTGCCGCGTTTTATGACGATGTCGATGATCCGGTCCTTTATTTTTTCCGGATTGTTGTGGGATTCGATGCAGATCTGCTTGAAGCTCGTGCCTTCCAACTGCAGTTTTTTGATGGCGACGCGTATTTCATTGGGGTAGATTTCCCTGTTGTTATCCACTTTCCAGGCGGAGGTGGACAGTACGTGCTGCGGTTCAAGCACCCTCTTCACTCCGTAGATATTATCCGTCATGGCCCTGCCCTCCTGTTTCAAATTGGCTGATTCAATCGTTTCAAATATTTCCGACTCACCCGAATAAAAGAGTGATGCGATTTCGGTTCGTTTTCTGCTCAATACAAGGATATCGCATTGGCATACGATTTGCAATATAAAATTTTATCCAATGTAACTGGTTTTACGGCGCATCAGCTGATGATTTTCAAGGGTAGAAAATTATCTTATCTGAGCGAATTATATCAAGGCGAAGGGGGGATATTAAGGCCTGGTTATAATTGGATAGAACAGATACAGATATTGTATGAGTGAAAAGAATAAGAGGAGAAATGGTATGGAAAAAATTACATCTATGATCCGCGTGAGAATGTCGCATAAAGACGCTCATTACGGCGGAAGCCTCGTGGACGGCGCGCATATGGTGCACCTGTTCGGGGATGTGGCGACGGAACTGCTGATCAAGCTGGACGGCGACGAGGGATTATTCCTGAAATATACGGACGTTCAATTCCTTGCGCCGACCTACGCGGGGGATTATATCGAAGCTTACGGAGAAATTTATGAAGTGGGCAACACGTCGAGAAAGATGCGGTTTGAGGCCAGAAAGGTGGTCGCCGCAAAGCCTGAAGTCAGCCCGTCCGCGGCGGAATTTCTGGATAAGCCCATTATAGTATGTAGGGCGGAAGGCGTCTGCGTGACCCCGAAGGAGCAGAAGAACCCTTCCCTGGCCGCTGTAACAGCAAATAATAATTAGAGGATATTGAACAAACCCGATTTACAGAACGGTTTGTTCAGGCCCGATAAAATCGGGTAAAGCAGCCGGAGTCAGTCTACCGGCTGCTTTTTTAGTAACCAATCCAGCGCATTCACTTTTGAAATACCGTCATAATTCGCCGATCGAAATATCTCATCAAGGGTCAACAGATATTTGGGGTGGTTATCCGGAATTTTTCTCAAAGACTCAAGTTCACGTTTTAAGGTTTCTTCCTCCAGCGTTGTCGCCGCCACCTGATAATAGGCAATCCTGTCGGAATCAATGGCGACAAAGTCAATCTCATTTTCATCAAACTGTCCGACATATACCTTACAGCCGCGCCGCAAAAGTTCAAGATAAACGATATTTTCAAGAATATGTCCGATGTCGCTTGCGCCGCCTCTGACAAGCGTATTGCGAAGCGCGACGTCAACCGCATAAAATTTGCTTTGCGTGGAAAGATACTGTCTGTCCTTTATGTTGTATCTGTATACTTCATAAAGCAGCAGGCTTTCTGTAAGCCCCCTGATATATTTATCAACAGTTTTCTGATCAACGGCTTTTCCGCTCGATTTTAAGGTATTTGCGATTTTTGCCGGCGACACCCTGCTGCCGATATTGTGCAGTAGAAATTTCGTAACGTTTTCGAGGCTTGTTACATCCGATATTTTCTGTCGGGCGACGACATCTTTCAATAATACAGAGTTGTAAATATCCCTTAGATATTCTGTGGCTTCCCTTCCGGCGTGTCCGAACTTCGCGATATAAGGGAACGAACTGTTCTCAATGTACAGATTGAATTTGGCGCTGTCGGTAAGGCGGTCTGACTGATTCTCCATAGAAGAGCAGAACTCTTTAAAGGATAGCGGGAGCATTTTCAGCTCTACGTATCTGCCGGACAGCCGGGTAGCCAGTTCTCCGGACATAAAATACGCATTGGAGCCGGTTATATATACATCGCAGTTGTTTTTTATGAAAAAGCTGTCCACCGCTTTTTCAAACTGATCCACGTGCTGGATTTCATCCAAAAAAATATAGTTCATCTTGTCAGGAACCAGCTGTGTTTTAATATGATCATAAAGTGCGCGGTAATTGGTCAGATGCTCATAATCAACATCCTCGAAGTTTATCATTATGATTTGTGGTCCGCCCACACCACTTTCCAGCAAATGGTCGCGGAAAATTTCAAACAAAGTGGACTTGCCGCAGCGGCGAACGCCGGACACCACCTTGATGATCTGCTGTTCTTTCCAGCGGATAAGCCAGTCCAGATATTCTTTTCTCTCTATCCTTTGCATTTTACTTCCCTCCACGATATATTA
>DATMXY010000281.1:0-3351 GCA_035561275.1 Anaerovoracaceae bacterium
ATCAATATCCTCCATAAATTATAGTTCTAATCGACTTGTTCGATTAGAATAGGCGCCTTGATCTTTTTCCCGGCGCCGTCGTTCAACTCTTTACCGAACCGGCAGTCATACCTCCGATGAAGTACCGCTGGAAGAACAGGAACAAAATCAGAACCGGCAGACATCCAAGGATGCTCATGGCCATCATTTCATTCCATTCGTAAGAGTGCTGACCCATGAGCTGCTGGATGCCGATGGGCACCGTTCTCATGTCGATGGTCTTTGTCAGGGTCAGCGCAAAAAGAAATTCGTTCCAGGCCTGCATAAACGTATAGATCCCAACGGAGACGATCCCGGGCTTGGAAATCGGCACAAGGATCCTCCACAGCGCGTAAAAATGGCTTGCGCCGTCGATCATGACCGCTTCATCCAATTCCTTCGGCAGCGTATTGAAGTAGCCCGTCATCATCAGGATCGCATATGGAAGCGTAAATACCATATAGGTCAGGATCAAGGCCAGGTAGGTATTGTACAGCCCAAGAACGACAATAAGTCCGAAGTAAGGGATCAGCAGCGTGATCGGCGGCACCGCCTGAACGCTGATAATGATCATATTCAACGGTTTTTTGAATCTGTAATGATACCGGCTGAAGCTGTATGCGGCAAGGATCGCTACAACAAGCGTGAAAAAAGTGACCGTTAATGAAACCAGATAACTGTTGATAAAGAACCGGACCTTTTCCGGATCCGTTACGATCCTTTTATAGGCGTCCAATGAAAACGTATCGGAAATAAATTCCGGCGGATATGCGAAGATTTCCGTATTCGGTTTGAAAGAATTCACAAACATCCATAATGCCGGAAAGCCCGCATATACGGCTCCTGTGATCAGGGCTGCCAGGATCAATAGCTTGCCGATGCCCTTTTTCAATTTCCTTGAATCAGTACCCTTCTTCAATTTTCCCGATTCCATGCTAATCCCTCGCCTTCTGATGCCTGACGTAGAACAGCGCCAGGCACATGGAAAAAATGAGAATGATCACCGCGTTTGTCGACGCGAGAGAAAAGTCATACTTGCTGAATGCCAGCTTGTAAGTAAAGGTACTGAGCATCTCCGTGGCGTGTATGGGCCCTCCTCCCGTCGTCATCCAGACCAGCGGGAACTGCTGCATCGTCCAGATGCAATCCAGCATGGACATGCTGACGATGATCGGCTTCAACTGAGGGATCGTTATAAAGAAAAATCTTTGTATCGTATTGGCGCCGTCCACCGTCGCCGCTTCATAGAGATCCGGGGAAATGCCCTGCAGCCCGGCCAGAAGGCTGACCATATAAAACGGGTAACCGGCCCAGATATTCACGAAGGTCAGCGCGTAAAGGGCCGTTTGTCTGGAACTCAGCCATTCAATCTTGCCGCTTATGAGGCCGGACGTCTCCAGGATATAATTCACGATACCGTTGGGATTCAGCATCAGCCTCCATAAGATCGCTATGATCGCCGCCGTAAATACCCACGGGAGGATATAGACGACGCGGAAAAGGGATTTTGTCACCGTATGAAGCGCTTTTGTATTCAACAGCATTGCAAACGCGAGTCCGATGATCATATGAAAGATCACGCTCATGACCGTGAAAAAAAGCGTATTGGAAATCGCCTCATGAAAAACTGCGTCGGTCAAAATCGTTCCGTAATTGGTCAAGCCGACAAATTGGGGATTTTTATTCATGATGACGTTATCCATCAGGGAATACATGACGACCATGCTGATGGGAACCAGCATCAGGATGATCATCAACGTGACGGTCGGGGCAATATACGCATATGGGACGCTTTTTTTCCTGAAGCGATGCCACCTGTTGTTATCAAAGATTTTTACATTGCGCGTCATTGTTATCAAGCGAACCCTCCCCCTTCTTTTGAAATCGGCGTCAGTGCGCCTGTGGTTTGAACGACGGCGTCAGTACGCCTGTGGTTTGAACGACAGCGCCGATACGCTGCGGCTTGAATGTCGGCGCAGGCAGCGGAATTCTAACAAAATCGCACAGCTAAGACAGCTGTGCGATTTGCGCCGTTGCGAAACCGCAATCAGAATTCCTTTTCCCAGGCGGCCTGCGCGTTCTGAAGCATTTCATCCACTGTCTGATCGCCTTCCAGCATCAGCTGGAACTGCTCGTCAAAGGATCTCATCAGATCCTCCGCGACGGGAAGTCCGACAAACTCGTTGGCGGGATATCCGTTCTTATAAATCTCAAACGCCGCTCCAAATAATTCATCCGACTTTACAAAGTCAGGTACGGACTTGGAATTGCCCGGGAACGCGTTCGCGATGGAGGAAAGCTCTGAGTTGATTTCCTCGCTCATCAGGAACTCGACCAGTTTCCACGCTTCCGCCTTGTGTGCGCTGTTCTCGGCGATACCGATGCCCCATGAAGCGTAAGGAAGCCCTCTTTTGCCCTGGTATCCATCTTCGGAAGGTAACGCGACAATGCTGAATTTCAGATCGGGGTTGCTCTCACGGATCATGTTGATATGCGCCAGGGAGTCGATCATCATGCCGACGCGCCCGTTTGTGAACTCTTCCACTTTATCCTGTTCCTTCATTGCGAACGCGCCCGGAGCCACGACGCCGGCGTCATATAATCCCTTGATATATGTAACCGCACTCTTTACGTCGCCGTTCAATAAATCCGGTTTGCCGTCCTTCATCATGCTCTTGCCTGAAGCCCATACCCAGGACATCACGTCGTTCTGAATCCCGTTGGGAGTTTCGAGGGATAATGGAAGAACCCATCCGTATACGTTATTCTTTTCATTTGTCATCGCTTTTGCCGCATCGGCAAATTCCGTTCTGTTGGTCGGGGCGGATTGAATCCCTGCCGCGTTTAAAATGTCGTCGTTGATAAATACCGGGTATACAAAATTAACGACAGGGATCATGTAAGTGGAACCGCTCAGCTGAATCTGGGACGCCAGCTGGCTGTCGTCGTACCCCGCGGTTTTCATCAAAGCCGTCAGGTCCGCGATGGAGCCCTGTTTCACGAAATCGCTCACCCAGGCGCCGTCAAGGCCGACTACGTCGGACATCGTGCCGCTGGCCGCCCCTGCAACAACCTGCTCTTTTGTGGAAGAATACGGGCCGCTGAGCAGTTCGACTTTGATCCCCGGATTCTGAGCTTCAAATTTATCCATGATCGCTCTGAACGCTCCGTCAGGAAGCTCCGGCTCCCACCATTGGGTAAATTCGAGCGTCACCGACTCTTCTTCGGGCGGTGGCGCCGCTTCCTCCGCAGAGTCGGCAGGGGGTTGCTGCGCGCATCCGATCAGCATCGTTCCAATCATAGCCATACATATAAACACGCTTAGTAACTTTC